>CAXTNS010000439.1:0-6005 GCA_964245465.1 uncultured Thermoanaerobaculia bacterium | reverse complement strand
GACCTCCGGGTCGGCGAGGGCGACGAGGCCGCCTCCGGCAAGATTGTCGAGGTCCACTACATAGGCCGGCTGGAGGACGGTACCCCCTTCGACTCCAGCCGCGACCACAACCGCCCCCTGACCTTCCGCCTTGGGGCCGGCGACGTCCTCAAGGGCTGGGACGAGGGCCTGCCCGGCATGAAGGTCGGCGGCAAGCGCCGGCTCACCATTCCCCCCGAGCTCGGGTTTGGCAAGCAGGGTGTGGGCAGCGTCGGGCCGCCGAACGCCGTTCTCTTCTATGAGTTCGAATTGCTGGGAGTGCGATAAGCTCACCCCATGGCAGACGAAACCACCACCCCCTCCGGCCTCAAATACACCGACCTCGAAACCGGCCAGGGCGAAGAAGCCCGGGCGGGCAAGACCGTGGACGTCCACTACACCGGCTGGCTGGAGAACGGCACCAAGTTCGACTCCAGCAAGGATCGCGGTCGTCCCTTCTGCTTCTCCCTGGGAGCGGGCCAGGTCATCCGCGGCTGGGACGAAGGCGTCGCCGGCATGAAAGTCGGCGGCAAGCGCCGGCTCACCATCCCTTCGGCTCTCGGCTACGGCGCCCGCGGAGCCGGCGGCGTGATCCCGCCCAATGCCACCCTGATCTTCGAAGTCGAGCTGCTCGGAGTGAAGTAGTCCCTGGGAGCGCCGGCACCCCTGCCGGCCCACTTCCCCCCATTTTTCCTCTGTCCCCTCGTTGGGCCACAGAATGCGGTTTCTTACCACTGGCCGCAGTGTACAGATTGATGGATAGACGCCTTCCGGGTCTGAGAGAATGGCGGCATGCGCGAGACCACCTTCACCGAGCTGAGGAACAACGCCAAGACCTTTTCGACGCTGTCGAGGACGGCGAGACGTCCGCGTGTACCGCAATGGCCGTCCGGTCGCAGACATCGTTCCGGTCAAGGCGGCGGTGCCGGCCTGGAAGAAGCCGCCCCAGGTCCGGCTTTCGCTGGGCAGCCTGAGCCTCAGCGACGAGATCCTGGCTGACTGCGCCGAGGACGTCTACACCTTGCGCACAGGCCCAGGATACTGAGCCAGTATCGAGTCGGTGGTGAGAAGGGTGATGCCTTCGGTGAGGGCCTGGGACAGCAGCAGGCGGTCGAAAGGATCCTTGTGCAAGGGGGGCAAGGTATCGATACTCGCTGCGTGCTGGCTGGTGACGGGAAGCTCTACATAGCCGTTATCGAGCAACCCACGGCGCAGCAGGCGAGGCTCGACACGGAAGTCTTCCCGGCCCAGGGAATTCTTGATGGTGATCTCCCACAGGCTCACGGCGCTGAAGCTCAGCTCGTTTCCCGAGTCGTCCAGGAGCTTGCGCGCTGCCTTGGAGAGCCGCTCGGGCTGGCCGGCCGCCCAAAGCAGGAGCTGCGTGTCCAGCAGAAGCTTCACTCTCCGCTCCCGAACAGGGCCGCAATCTCGGCTTCGCCCATGCGGTTGAAATCTTCAGGCGCTACGATCTCACCCGCGAGGAAGCCCAGCCGTTGCGGCATCGGGGGGGCATCCAGTGCAGCCACTTTCACCAGCGGCTTGCCTGCCTTGGCAATTACGAACGCTTCGCCCTTGACGGCTTGATCGACCAGCTTCGAGAGCTGGGTCTTGGCTTCATGGATATTGACAGTGACCATCTCGACCTCCTTGGACTAAGCATACTGGACTAAGTCCATTTCGTCATCCTTCCGTTAAAACGGCGGTAGTGGCCGGAGACGCCTTGACCGCGCGACCCCACCCTTACCGGCTCCGTAGGAGCGGCGGCAGAGGGTGAGGTCGACGCGGCAAGTTGTTGAGGGACAAGGCTTCTACTCAGTGCACCACTTTGGGACCGTCGTTCGGAGCCGGCTCTTCCGGCAGGGCCGAGCCGAGGAGCGCCGCGGCCTCGGGCCAGCGGTCATCGCGCTCGATCAGGGCGCCCGCCGGAATGGCTTGCGCAATGGCGGTGATGATGTGGCCGGACTCGGGATCTCGCCGGTTGAGATCCGGGTCGATGATGTCGCGGCGGTCGGCCTGGACGAAGCACGCCGACTGCACCAGGGCCGCGGCGTCCCGCTTGCGCACGCCGGGGTCGAACAGCCCACATTCAAAACGCTTGACGGTGACGTCGCTGGCGTCGAGGTCGACCGTCAGGACCCTGGAGCCCCGCCCGCGGACCTCGTCGAGCGGCAGCACCTCCTGCTGGCGGTCCGTCTTCCGATACTTCGGCCAGTCGAAGTCGAAGGCCACGGCCGTGCCGTCGTTGAGGAAGGTGACGGCGATCTTCGAGCCGCCGCCGATGACGGGCACCCCATCGATGGCACGAGTGAAGACGACGGTGTTGGCGACCACCCGCTCGTCGGACGGGCGGTCATCGCGCACCGCGGCGCCGCCGGCGATCTGGAATTCCGAGTAGAGCGGCAGGATCTCGTCGTTCGGAGCGAGCGCAATGAATTCCCTGAGGCTCTCGCCGATGAAGCGGCGGCCCAGCGCCTCGAGGCTGTCCTGGTCCAACCGCTCGGCCACTGGCCGCGCCGTCGCCAGGGCGCCGTCGAGCTGGGCGATATTGCGATAGCTCACGCGGGTGCCGTCGGCGGCCACCTGCAGCGACCAGTCCTCGGTTTGCAGCGTGACGTGATCGGCGGCGACTTCCCGCTCGAAGGTGCCCCGGGTGTTGATCGCGTTGGTGGATTGCTCGAATTTTGCCAACACGGACGAGGCGACGGTGTCGGCGCCCGGTCCGGCGACGCGCTCGAATAGTGGAAGCGTGGTGCGCCCGAGCCCCGCTCTGCGCGAGGCGGCGTCGGCGGTGACCCGCTGGGGATAGTCCTTGGCCGGGGCTGCACCCGGCAGAGCCACGAGGGCCAGCAGGAAGCCGGCGGTGGCGAGTCTGGCAAACGTATGTTTCACGGTAGTCTCCTCTTTCTTGCGATTCGTAAACGGGTGGATAGCGACGACGATCACAGGTTGTCCCAGTAGGTGTAGCAGTAGTAGCCGATCTGGCCATCCCGCAGGCGCGGGTAGGAATTGAAGTTCTGCCACTTCATGCCGTCCCGCCGGCTCTCGCAATCGGCCTTGGTGGTGCCCGTGGCCATGACGGTCGCGTCGTTGTCGACCCACCAGTCGGAGTTGGCGTCCTTCCAGGCGTACTTGATGGTTTTGCTGTGCTGCAACTCGTCGGCGAAATCCTCACCTGTCTCGTTGGTGGTCGTCCCGTCGTAGAATTTGTCGTGGCTGCCGGCCGCGTAGCGCAGGCCGCCGCGGAAGATCGATCCCATGCGGGTCCACATCTTGCCGTCGTTGAACTTCAAGGTTTCACAGGAATAGGTGGCGAGGATGCTGAGCCCGGTCGCCTCGTCGCCCAGCCGCATGCTCGACGAGTCGGCGAGTTGGCCGTCGTCCCACATTGCCCAGACCGACCGGGTCGACCAGCCGCCGCCATGGGTGCTGGCGTAGAAGAGGCTCACGTTGTCCAGCGTCGTCTGGTCGCCGCCGGTTTCCCACCACCACTTCGCGTTGTGCAGGTTGTAGTAGAAGATCTTGGTGTCGGTGTCGTCGAGCTCGTTGTTGAACCAGCCGCAGCGGTTCCACACCTCGGAAAGAGTGTTCTGCCAGCCGTTCTGGTAATCGGACTGGCAGCCGGTGCCGAAGCGGGCTACGGCCGAGGCCGGAGCGGCCGCCACGCCCAGGGAGAGACCCGCTGCGACCAGGGCCCCCAGGGCGATACGCTTAACTACAGAAGGGTTACTCATATCATTCTCCTCAAAGGGTAAAAGTCGTGGCCGCCGTGTCGATGTCTATCGATCTCTAACGGAGGCCCTTGCTGAACGGCTCAATAACGTCGGCCGTGGACCTTTCCCCTCACCCCACGTTTTCGAGGGCGCCGGAGATTTTTGGGGCGGAGTCGATGCGATCCGTTGGGCTGCAAGGACTACAACACCCGGACCCTGTCCCAGGGAGGCCTGAGGTATCTTTTCCCTCGATGAAAACGCCGTACCTCCTCGCCTTCCTGCTGCTCGCCGCCCCGCTCTCCGCCCAGGGGCCTTCGGCCGACTGGCGCACCATCACCACCCCCCACTTCCGCGTCCACTACCCCGTCCAGTCCGAGGCCTGGGCTCAAGGGGCGGCGGCCCGGCTGGAGTCGATCCGCGAGCGGGTGGTGGCGGAGGTGGGGTATGAGCCTCCCGAGGTGGTGGACGTGCTGGTCTCCGATCCGGTGGCGAATGCGAACGGGGCGGCGTTCCCCTTCCTCGGCTGGCCGCGCATGGTGCTGTGGACCAGCCCGCCCGGGCCGGAGTCGGAGATCGGCCACTACGGCAACTGGTCGGAGCTCCTGGTCGTTCACGAGGAGACCCATCTCGTCCATCTGCTGCGGCCATCTCGCAACCCGGTCCGCCGGCTGTTGGCGGAGCTGGTTCCCGCGGGCCCCATCCCCCTTCGAGCGCCGCGTTGGGTGACCGAGGGCTATGCCACGGTGGTCGAGGGGCGGCTCACGGGCTCGGGCCGGCCCAATGGGGATCTGCGGGCCGCCATCCTCCGGCGCTGGGCTCAGGAGGGCAAGCTCCCGAGCTACGGGCGCCTGGCTTCGGATCCCGGCACGTGGCGGGGCCAGTCCATGGCCTATCTCCTGGGCTCCGCCTATCTGGAATGGCTGGAGGAGCGCGCCGGTCCCGGGAGTCTGCGGAAGCTCTGGGCACGCATGACGGCGCGGACTCCGAGGAGCTTCGACGACGCCTTCCGCGGCGTCTTCGGCGATTCTCCGGCCGACCTCTACGACCGTTTCCGCGCCGAGCTGACGTGGCGGGCCATCGAGGCCGAGCGTCGCGCCGGTCCTGAGAAGGCGGAAGGGGAGCTGTGGCAGGACCTGTCTTGGGCCACGGGCGCGCCCACGCTGTCGCCGGACGGCAAGCGGATGGCCGTTGTGCTGCGCGCCCGGGACCGGGCCACCCGGCTTGCCGTCTGGTCCACGGAGCCGGATGAGGAGGCCGAGCGGAAGTGGCGCGAGCGCCGGGACGAGATCGCGAAGCGGGACCCCGAGGACGTGCCGGCCGAGCGCACCGGTCCACTACCGCGGAAGATCCTCCACAGTCTGGACAGCCCGGACGGACCCGAGCCCACCATGCCGCGCTTCCTGCCGGACGGCAAGTCCATCCTCTTCGTCCGCTGGGAACCGGACTCCGAGGGTTTCCTCCATCCCGACCTGTTCGTCTGGACGCCTGAGACCGGACAGGTCAAGAGAATTACCCGCAACGCCGATGTGCGAGATCCCGATCCGGCGCCGGACGGCCGCTGGGCGGTCGCCATCCGCAACCGCCATGGCTTCTCCCAGATCGTGCGGTTGGATCTTGGGACGGGTGAGGTGAGCGCCGTGACGGAGCCCTCGGTGGAGGAGGTCTACGACCGTCCCCGCGTCTCGCCGGATGGCCGGCGGGTCGCGTATGCCCAGCATCGCGAGGGATCCTGGCGGTTGGTAATCCAGGACATCGGAGGTGGGGAACCGGCCGAGATCGCGCCGCCTTCGGGAGGCACCGTCTCCTCCCCGGCCTGGAGCGCGGACGGCCGCACCGTCTACGCGGTGGTGGGTCTGGGCGGCTTCGTCGATCTCTACGCCTTTCCGGTTGAATCTGGCGCTCCCATCCCTTTGACCCGGACCCAGGGAGCGGCCCTGGCGCCGGTGCCCGCTCCGGACGGCTCAGCTCTGTTCTTCCTGTCCCTGGAGCCGGACGGCCTGGACCTCCGGCGCTTGGCCCTGCCGGCGGAAGCGGCGGCACGCCCGCCGGACCTCCCCGCGGGGCTCGCCCCGGCCGTCCGCCCTCCCGAGCCGGAGAAGACGGAACCGTTCGCCCGCGCCGAGGTGGAGCCGGGCCGGCCGTATGGACGGGGCCGTCAGGAGCTGTTCCCGCTGTTGGGCGGCAGTGCTTCCTCCTCCGGCGGCGTCTGGGAGCTGGGCCTGCGCGGAGGTGACGTGGTGGGGCGGTTCGACTGGCTGGTCCTGGGCTCGATCGGCG
>CAXTNS010000438.1:0-6015 GCA_964245465.1 uncultured Thermoanaerobaculia bacterium | reverse complement strand
GCATCGGCGAGGCCCTCGACCGGCTCAGCAACGACATCCAGAAGCTCCGCGTGGACTTCGAGCGCTTCTTCAACGGCGCCCTGCCGTTCCCGCCCGACGAGCTCCGGGGCCGGGTGCAGGCCCAGATCCGCCACCTGCGCGGCATGAGCCTCCAGTCCGCCGTGGACAGTTTCCGGCTGGGGGACCTCGAGGCCCGCTTCACCAGCTACAACGAGCTCTTCAACCGCCGCGTGCGCGACCAGGAAGAAGGACGCCACGCCGCCGCCCGGCCGGTGCCGCACCCCGAGCCGAAGCGCTACGATCCCGAAAAAGGGATCGTCTTCGGCGAACGCGTCGATCCGGAAGCGGCCGAAGCCCTCTACCAGGGCCTGGCCGCCTCTCCGGGCGACGCTCCCCGTTTCGACCTCGACAGTTTCCAAACCTACCTGACGCGGCAGGTGGCCGCCATCCGCGAAAAGACGGGCTGCTCCCAGGTGCAGTTCCGGCTGGCGGCCGAGGACGGCAAGCTCAAGCTCAAGGCCCGTCCTGTCACGGCCCGCGAGGGCTCCTAGAAGGGAGAAGATCGTGCGCAGAAGGACTTCATGGATTCTCGTCTCGTGCCTGGCCGCCCTGGCCGTGGTGGTGGCTATCGCCGCGACGGCGGCCGTGCCCCCGAACCTCACCTCGACCATCGAAGCGCAGCGGCGCCTCGCGGCCGAACGGCCCGACGACGCGGCCGTGTTCAACGACCTCGGCAACCTCCTGCTGCTCGTCCCGCAGCCGGCGGAGGCCGAGGAGGCCTACCGCAAGGCCATCGAGCTCGACCCCGACAAGACCACGGCCCTGTACAACCTCGGCCTGCTGCTCCAGCAGCGCGGCGAGTTGCGCCAGTCCATGAAGCACCTCCGCCGGGTGGTGGAGCTCGAGCCCGGCCACGCCTGGGCCCACTACCAGATCGGCGTCATCCAGGAGCAGTGGGGACAGGATTCCCGGGCCGTGGACTCCTACGCGCGGGCGTTCGCCCTCGATCCCCAGCTCGCCTTCGCCGAGGTCAACCCTCACGTGGTCGAGAACAAGCTCCTGACCGAGTCCATGATGCGCGCCTACAAGAACGACTTCGCCCAGACCCAGGTCCCCCGGGTCTACGACGATCCGGCCCGCATCGCCACGATGCTGGTGCCGCCGCCCGCCCCCCCGGCCGAAGAAAAGGACCAGATGGCGGACAAGACCCAGAAGCCGGCCGTCCAGGGTCAGCAGCAACCGGCCCAGACCCAGACCCGCCAGCCCGGAACCCCCGGCACCAGGATGTCTCCGGGAAAGCCGGTCCAGGGCCAGCCACAGGGCGGGACCGTGCTGCGCGAGCGCGACCTCGACCGCAGCAATCCCGCCGGGCAGGCGCAACCCCAGGGCGCCCAGCGCGGTGGCTACCCGGCCCAGCCGCCGCGGGGCCTGCGCGAGTGGAACCGGCCGGAGCCGACCATCCAGGAGGTCCCCGCCGGCGTCGAAGAGAACTACGACGAAAGCACCCAGCCCGCTCCCGTCATCACCCCCCCGCCGGGAGGCGTCTACTACCGCCCCGGCGTTCAGAGCACGGGCCGGATGAGCCTGCGGATCGTGCCGGAGCGGCGGACGCGGCGGGGCTAGGAAGACCGAAAGGACGCCAAGGACGTCAAGGACTCAAGGGACGGAGAACCCTGCTGTCCTTGATGTCCTTGCAGAACGCTCTCCCCCTTCCGCTTCAATCCTCGCCGTCCTCCGCTTCGTCGGCGATCTCCACGAGCACCTTCTCGTTGACCGTCCGCGCGATATCGCCGAAGACCCGGCCGAGGGCGCGCCGGAGACTCCTCTCCATCCTCTCCTCGGCGGCCTCCTCGTCCGACATCTTGCGGATGCGGAAGGTACCGGTCGGCACCTTTCCTCCGACCCGCTGCCACAGCTCCCAGGCGGCCGGGCTCGGAGGATCCTTGAGATGGGGATAGACGAACGCGAGGATCTCCTCGGGAGCCATCTTCAAGGCGTAAGCGATGTCGATGACGTGGTCCACCTTGAGCTCGATGGCACCCGAGAAGACCCGGCTCAGATATCCCTGGCTGTAGCCGAGCTTCTTCTCGATGTCCCGAACGCTGTACCCGAGCACCTTGATCGCGGTCTTCAGCGTGTCCGCGACGTGCTTGACCTCGGGACGCATGGGCGTCTTCGTTCCTGCCATATTTTCTACTCTAGCGCGGACGCGAAAAACGGGAGGGCCGCGCGCCGGGCCCTCCCTGGGAGCTGCTTCTCCAGCCTCTACTTGGCCGGCTCAGGGTTGCCCGGGGCCGGAGCGGGAGCCGGCCCTGTGGGTGCGGGCTGCGGAGTCGCCGGCTTCTTGCGCGCCCGCTTGCGCGGCGGGACGCCGAAGCCGAGGAGGGTCTCGTTCTGGAATCCGAGCTTTCCCCGCAGCAGCGCGGCCACCCGGCTCCGCATGTCGTTGCTCTCGAGCTGAGCCTCCAGACGCAGCCGCACGATCTCGCGCAGTCGGCCGGTCAGCACCTTCTGCTCGCTCCCCAGCGACTTTGCCCGGGTGATGAGGGCCTCAAGAGCCTGAGCCTCCTCCTCAAGAAGAGGCATCTCCCCCAGGAGGGGTCTCAGGTTGGAAATCAGCAGCTCACAGTCTCCGACGATCTTTTGAAACGAAGTGGTTGGCATACTTTCTCCTTTCCTTGTTAAATACAGCGTTTCCTTGTAAGGACTGTTTTCTACAGCAGGGTTTTCCAAGCTCTCACTCTCTGGTCGGATCCCTCCTTTCTCCCGGCTCGATGGACCCAGACAGCTCGGGCAAATTTGCTATCGCCACCAGACTACTTGTAGCAATAAGGAGGGTAGGAGCCCAGATACACCATTGTCAAGAGCCTTCTTTCCAACAATTTTGTTGGTGATTCTTCTATGGGCCCAAGGTGTTCATCCTTTTGCAGGACCATTGTGGTTGTTTATAGAAGATCGGCACCGCATTCAGGGTTTAAGGTCCTGGAACTTGGCAAGTACATACTTGCCCCGCGTAACCGGGAGCGCTCCCCAAGCCCTGGGGTACGCTCCCAAAGGCGAAGGGAGCGTGCCCGGAGAGGGTGGGAACGCAGCCGAGAGAGATGGGAGGAGACCCGAAGGCGAAGGGAGCCTTGCCATCATGAAAGGGAAGACTTCCAAGGAGAAAGGAAGCGCTGTCGAATTGTTGGGTAATGCTACCAAGGGAAAGGGGAATGCTTATTGAGGCGGCGGGAGCACTCCCGGAGCGAGAAGCGTCGCTTGAACGAAGGAGACGCTACATTGTAAATGGTTTGGTCAACCTGAATTGGCAGATCGCCTTCGGCTCGACCCATTAGTACGATCGAACTTATCGCTATACTTGTCATTCCCCTTCAATGGATGAGGAAAGGGTATCTTTCAAAAGCTAGACCATCAAAATCGCCATCCTCATTTATAGCATTTTTCACAAGCCTTCCGGTGCTTGCCAAGGCAGATCAACCTGCGCTAGAAGTCCTCGACCTTTAAGGAGGAGATCCCATGAATTCATTGAGGAGTGTGTGGAGGAAGTGCTTTCTGACTTGCGCGGCGCTAGCCGTGCTCATCTCGGGCTGCGCGACGACAGCCGCACCACCCGTCGCCGTGCCGGCTGCCGGCGCGCCATCCACCGGCAAGGTGACGCAGCACCGGCTCACGCGGGAGGAGCAGTTGGAGCAGGCGCGCGTTGTGAGGACGTCCACCGGACCGCTGCCGGCGCCTGCCGGTGGCCCGCCGCCTGTTTCTTTCGATATTGGCGAGGACTGCCTCGAATACCGCTACTCCGAGGAGAGCCACTGCCCGAGTGACGTTCAGCTCTCCGACTGCCAGGCCGCGACGTCGGAGGGTGATTGCGGCCTGCAGTTGCCGTTCGTCCTCACCAATACATGGTGTCAGGAGGTGGAGACCGACGAGCTGCAGAAGTGGCACGTCTTCTGTCAAGGCTACGTGCCGAGCGGCCCGCTACCGCAGCCGCAGTGTCCCGACGGCCACGTGCTCGGCGTTTGGGGACAGGACTGTATTGGTTCGTGCACGGATCACTGCGCCGATCACTGCATTGGCGGCTACTGCACCGGCGGTGCCTACAACCTCTGCTACCTGGAATACCAGCCCGAGTGCGACTGCGGAGTTGCCAACTGTCCCTGCACGGGACCCGATTGCGACGGCAGCCAGCCATAGAAGTCTCCAGGCGGTAGGCTCCTGCGGCCTACACGAAGATCCGCGGAGCCTCCAACGCCGGCTGAACCTCCTCCGTCGTCAGCAGGTTCCCCTCGACATCCAGATACCGCCCCTGACCGATATCAAGGAGGCAGCGGTTGCGGCCCCGGCGCTTGGCCTCGTAGAGGGCTTCGTCGGCGAAAAGGATCAGCTCGGCGGCGGTTTTGATGAAGAGGTCGGGGAAGGCGGCGACTCCGGCGCTCAGGGTGAGGGGGACCCGCTGGCCTTCGACTTCGAATTCCAGGGCTTCCACGGCGGTGCGGAGCCGCTCGGCGATGGAGAGGGCGTCCTCGCCGGCCGTGCCCTCCATCAGGAGGACGAACTCCTCGCCGCCGTAGCGGCAGCAGAGGTCGCCTTCGCGGCGCATCCCCTTGAGCACCCCGGCGACGGCGACCAGGGCCGCGTCTCCGGCCGGGTGGCCCCAGGTGTCGTTGATCCTCTTGAAATGGTCCAGGTCGCAGAGGATCACGGACATGGCGCCGCCCGTCTCGCAGCAGCGCTGGTAGGCCTCCAGGAGGCGCCTTTCGAGGACGCGCCGCATGGCGACGCCGGTCAGCGGGTCTTCCTTGGCTTCGCGGTCCAGGAGGAGGCGCTGGATGGAGGCGGTCATCTGTGGCAGGAGACGGTCAAGCAGCTCGATATGACGGGGCTCGATACGGCGCGGATCGCACCAGAGGCGGATGCGGCCGAGCACGGTGCCGTCCGGACGGGAACGAAGCTGGCGCTCCAGGATCTGCCAGGGGGTGCGCTTGTGGAAGCCGGGGAGGGCCGGCGGATAGCGGTCCGGCTCGGGGACGCCCTCTTCCAGCTCTTCGGAGCCGGGACCCCACCACCAGCTCTTGAGCTCGCTGCCCGGGGCCAGGGCCTCGAACTGGAACCAGAAGAAGGTGGGCACCACCCGCGTGCACTCGATGCGGAAGCGGTCCACCATGCTCGCCATCTCCTCCGCCGGGGTGCTCATCCGCTGGCCGGCCCGCCGCAGGGTCTCGAGGTCGCGGGCGCGGTTCTGGGCCTTCTCGCGGAGGAGACCGTGACGGGTGGCCTCGATCGTCAACCCCGCGAAGCAGGCGGTCAGGAAGGCGGCCAGGGGCCAACTGGTGTGCTCCCCCACGAAGAGGAGGCCGGCGCCGGCCGTCCAGCCGCCCGCGTCGAGCGAAAGGGGGATCAGGATCTGGCCGAGCCGCAGGGGCGCCTCGGGCCGCCGGATCTTGCGGTCCGCCACTTCGAGGCCGATCCAGAAGAGGAAGTAGACCGCGGCCGCGGCGATCAGCACGGCGACGGGGTGCCAATGTCTGCCGGGGCCGTCCAGCCAGGTCCAGATGCCGCCCGCGCCGAGGGTGGCCAGGGCTGAACGGCCTGTGATCTCCAGGACGCGGGGGAAGAAGCTCCGGCGTTCCGGCGGCTGGAAGGAGCCGATCCGGCGGAAGAGGCGGAGGCCCATTTCCGAGATCAGGAACACCCCCGCCGCCAGCAGCGCGGACGGCGCCGCGCCGGAGAGATGGAACGCGGCCGGGAGGACCATGGCACCTAGTCCCAGCGTGGTGCTCCCCGCCGCCGGCCGGTGACAGGCCAGGGCCGCCCCGGAGGAGAGGAAAGTCAGCAGGAGACCCACCGGCATGGGCTCCGCGGGCGCGAGAGCCTGGAAACGATAGGCCACGGCGAGGACCAGGACGGCACCCAGGATGGGCAGGAGCGACGCCCAGAGGTCGCGGGGCGAGCGGGTGCGCTTCATAAAGAGGACAGGCGGTACGGTCTTTGGGATGGTACAGCAAGACAGTCCTTTCC
>CAXTNS010000437.1:0-6022 GCA_964245465.1 uncultured Thermoanaerobaculia bacterium | reverse complement strand
GAATCAAACGCCCCTTCAACCTCTCGGATCCCAAGGCATATTGAAATTCCCCCTGCACCCATTCAGAGCGTGCGGCCTCAGGGGAGATCAGGACGACCATGGCGTCCGAAGCTTCCAATGCCTTCCCCGTCTCCAGATGCCAGTTGTCCCCAGGAAGCAACTCGACCGCCGGGTCAAAGACCTGAAACCCATGGGTCTCCAGTTGTTTGGAAAGCTGCTTGGCGATCCCCGCGTCACTGTGGGCGTGACTGATGAAGATCTGCATGTCGTTCGGCCTGTCCATCAAGAACAAGTTACATCTTTTCGCGAGGAGACTCAAGCCCTCCGGCTCAGCTTACCCCAGCCACTCCATCCCCGTCATCCCGATCAGCACCAACGACAGCACACTGACCACCACGGCGATCGTCCAGGCGAGGGCGTTGTAGAGCTTGCCGTTGACGTGCGGTCCCATCAACTCGCGGTCGTTGATGAGGCGGAGGATGGCGAAGAGTTCGACGGGGAGGAGGAGGCCGTTCAGGACGTAGACGCCCACCAGCACGTCGATGAGCGGCAGGCCCGGGATGAGGGCCACGGCGGCGCCCAGCCCGATGAGGCCCGTGAGGATACCCATGAAGATGGGGGCTTCGGACCAGGAGCGGGAGACGCCCCGCTCGAAGCCCAGGGCCTCGCTCAGCATGTAGGTGGTCGCGAGAGGCAGGACGCCCGCCGCCAGCAGCGAGGCCCCCAGCAATCCCAAGGCGAAGAGGATTCCCGCGTACTCTCCTGCCACGGGCTCCAGGGCCCGGGCGGCGTCGGCCGCCGTGTCCACCGCGATGCCGCGCGGGTGGAGGGTGGCCGCCGTGGCGATGATGATGAAGGCCGCCACGATGCCCGCCGTGAGAGTCCCCACGATCACGTCGAAGCGGGTGTAGCGGTAGTCGTCCGGCGTGACCCCCTTCTCGACCACGGAGGACTGGACGTAGAGCTGCATGTAGGGGGAGATCGTGGTGCCGATGAGCGCGATGAGGAGGTGGAGATAATTCCGCTCGAAATGGAAGTCCGGGTGCGCGGTCGTCCGCAGCACCGTCCCCCAGTCCGGCCCGGCCAGGAAAGCCGCCGCGATGTAGGCCAGGAAGGCCAGGGTCAGGACGAGGAAGATCCGCTCCACCCAGCCGTAGGAGCCGCGGGTCACCAGCAGCCAGACGAAGACCGCCGCCACGGGCACGGCGACGTAGCGGCTGACCCCGAAGAGCTCGGCCGCCGCGGCCACGCCGATGAACTCGGAGACGATGATGCCCGTATTGGCGATCAACAGGGTGAGGAGGATCAGGGCCGTCTGGCGCAGGGTGAACGTCTCCCGCACCAGGTCCGAGAAGCCCTTGCCGGTGACGGCTCCCATGCGGGCGCTCATCTCCTGGACGACGCCTACGCAGAGGGTCACGATCACCATGGCCCAGAGCAGCCCGTAGCCGTAGGAGGCACCGGCCGAGGTGTAGTTGGCGATGCCGCCCGCGGCGTTGCCGGCGCTCGCCGGGAGCAGTGCGGGGCCGAGGGCGGCCAGTTTGGGCCAGAGCCGATTCTTGAGCATCAGGCGAACGTCCGGGCGCCGCGGCGCTGCCAGACCTCGGGGAGGAGGACGGCCAAGGCGTCGTCCACGGTAACGATGCCCAGGAAACGCTTGGTCTCGTCGAGCACCGGCACGGCCAGGAGGTTGTACTCGGCCAGGATGCGGGCGGCGCTCTCGGCCCGGTCGTCGGGACCCACGGTGGGCACGTCGTCGTCCATGACGTCCGCCAAGGGGGTGGCCGGGTCGGTCAGGATGAGGGTGCGCAGGCGCACGAGCCCGCGCAGGGCCTCGGGATCCTCCGGCGCGACGACGTAGACGGCGAGCAGGGGATCGGGGACCTCTTCCAGGGAACGGAGCGTGGCGAGCGCCGAGCCCACGGTGGCGCCGGCGGGCACGCTCACGAAGTCGGTGGTCATGATGCGGCCGACGCTGTCCTCGTCGTACTCCAGGTGGACCTGGACGTCGGCGGCTTCCTCGGGCTCCATCCGGGCCAGGAGCTGCTCGGCGACTTCGGAGCCCAGGTCTTCCAGGGCGTCGGCGGCGGCGCCCGGGGTCATCTCTTCGAGGATGTCCGCCGCGCGTTCCTGGTCCATGCCCTCGAGCAGGTCGGCCACGCGCTCGTCGCTGACCTCTTCGAGGGTCTCGGCCGCGGTCTCCTCGTCCAGGGCGGCCACGATCTCGGCGCTCTCGCGGTAGGAGAGGGCGTCCACGATGCGGGCGAGGTCAACCGGGTGGAGCTCGGCCAAGCGGTCGTAGGAGACCTTGAGCTGCACGGGAGCGGTGCTCGCCAGGTACTGGACGTCGGTCCAGTCGATGATCTGGCGGCCCACGACGCGGCCGGCAAGTGCCCGAGGGCCCAGCCGGCGCAGCAGGGCCTGGGGACTGATGTCCACGCCCACCACACGGTAGGCCCCTTCGACCTGGGTGAGCTGGACGTCGTTGACGCGGACGATGCGCCGGCCGGTGATGTCGATGAGCTGATGGTCGAGCACGTCGCGGCGGAGCAGCACCTCGCCGGAGCGGCGGGTGAAGGGCTGAAGGTCCACCGTGGAGGAGGACAGGCGGGCCGAGCCGTTCAGTGCCTGGAGCAGGCGCGCCGGCACGAAGAAGCGGCGCCGGCCGTCGCGCACCACCAGGCCGCTGATGGGAGGGTATTTCGCCGGAGAGTATTGCATCGGAGAAGACGGGTCATCGCCGATGTGGACGATCAGGTCCTCGATGCGGCCGATCGGCTCGCCGCTCTTGCCCTCCACGGGCCGGTCCACGATGGACGTCAGGAAGAGCATCGGACCTCAACGCTCAGTCATTGAGCACGAAGGTCACCATCATGTCGACCCGGTAGGCCACCACCTTCGATTCGTTCACCACCACCTGTTGTTCCTTGATCCAGGCGCTCTTGATGTTCCGCACCGTCTTGCTGGCCCGGGCGATTCCCTCGTGAATGGCGTCCTCGAAACTCTTGGGCGACTCCGAGCTGATCTCGATGATCTTGGCGACCGACATGCATGTCTCCTTTGTGGGATGGGGCGCTCCTTCGCGGAGCGCCGGGAGACAGGATATCGGAAAACAAAGCCTCCCCCTCCCGGGAAGGCCGGAGCGGGTGTTCCCGATGTCTCGATGGGTGGCATACACTGTCCCCGGGCCACAACCATGGAGGGAACATCGGCATGAAAGCCAAGATTTTGATGATCCCGTTCGCGCTGGCAGGACTCGTCGTCACGCTGGTCTCCACGTCCGAGGGGCAGCGGCCCTCCCAGGATCCGGAGGCTGCCCGCATCATCCGCGGGCTCCAGATCTCTCCCGTCCATTTGAACCTGCGTGGCAAGGACCGCAACATGGTCGGTCTCGGCAGCTACATCGTGAACGCCCAGGGGGGCTGCAACGACTGCCACACGAACCCTCCCTTCGCGCCGGGCGGCGATCCCTACCGGGGCGAGCCCAAGAAGATCAACACCGCACGCTATCTGGCGGGCGGCACGTCGTTCGGTCCCTTCCTCTCGGCCAACATCACGCCCGATGAGGACGGCCTGCCCCACGGCCTGACCTTCCAGGAGTTCAAGACGGTCATGCGCACGGGCCACGATCCCGACGAGCCGGGGGAGATCCTCCAGGTCATGCCCTGGCCGATCTACGGGGAGATGACGGACCGCGACCTCAAGGCCGTCTACGAGTTCCTGAGGTCGACCCCCCACGTCGACTAGTCCCCTCGTCGGATCCTCATGCTGGCCGAAAAGAACCCGGCAAACCCGGCAATAGCCCTTGAGCCCCCGTCACCTTCAGCCGTCCTGGAGGTGGCGCGGGCGCTCGCCGGGGAGCTGCAGCCGCAGCGGAAGTCCTGGGGCTCGCTGACCCTCGATTCCTTGCTGGAGCGCGACTTGGGGCTCGACAGCCTGGGCCGGGTCGAGCTGCTGGCGCGGATGGAGAAGGCCTTCGGGGTCCGCCTGCCCGAAGCGGTCCTGGGCACGGCGGAGACCCCGCGGGACCTGCTCCAGGTCCTGCTCACGGCGCATCCCGCCGCCGGCGAGGGCGCGGCGCTCGAGATCGTCCGACCTCTCGAAGCCGCCGAATCCGCTCCGGACCGCACGCGCAGCCTCGTGGAGGTCCTGGAGTGGCATGCTCAGCGTCACGGCGACCGGCGCCACATCCTCTATCTGCCGGGGGACGGCGCGCCCGAGGAGCTGACCTACGCGGAGCTCCTGGCCCGTTCCCGCGCCGTGGCGGCGGGCCTTGCCCGCCTGGGCGTGGGGCCGGGGGAGTCCGTAGGGCTCATGCTCCCCACGGGGCTCGAATACTTCGCGGCCTTCTTCGGCGTTCAGATCGCGGGCGGCGTGCCCGTGCCGCTCTATCCGCCGGCCCGCAAGAGCCAGATCGAGGACCACCTCCGGCGCCAGGCCGGGATCCTCTCGACCGCGGGCGCCGAGGTGCTCGTCACCTTCCCGGAAGTCCTCCAACTGGCCCGCCTGCTCAGCGCCCAGCTCCCCGGCCTGCGGAAGGTGGTCACCGTCTCCGAGCTTTCTCAAGGCGACGGCGTCCTTCCGGTCTTCCACGCTGTCCACGTCAGGGAGAGCGACGTCGCCTTCCTCCAGTTCACCTCCGGCAGCACGGGCAATCCCAAGGGCGTCGTGCTCACCCACGCCAACCTGCTGGCGAACCTGCGGGCCACCCGCACGGGGGCGGACGTCGGACCGGACGACGTGGTGGTGAGCTGGCTGCCGCTCTATCACGACATGGGGCTGATCGGCTGCTGGATGGGGAGCCTCTACTTCGGCGTCCCTCTCGTCCTCATGTCCCCCCTGACGTTCCTGGCCCGCCCCTCGCGCTGGCTGTGGGCCCTTCATCGCCACCGCGGGACCCTCTCGGCAGCCCCCAACTTCGCCTACGAGCTGTGCGTCAACAAGGTCTCCGACGAGGAGATCGAGGGGCTCGACCTCTCCTCCTGGCGCATGGCCCTGAACGGCGCCGAGCCGGTGAGCCCCGACGCCATGGGGCGCTTCATCGAGCGGTACTCGAAATACGGCTTCCAGCCCGGAGCCATGGCACCCGTCTATGGCCTGGCGGAAAACTCCCTGGCCCTGGCCTTTCCGCCCCTGGGCCGGCCGCCCGTGGTGGACGTGGTGGACCGCGAGACGTTTCAGCGCTCAGGCCGGGCCGTTCCGGTCGATCCCAACGCTTCGAACGTCCTGCGTTTCGTCTCCTGCGGGTTCCCCCTGAAGGATCACGAGATCCGCATCGTGGACGAGGCCGGCCACGAGGTGGGAGATCGCCAGGAGGGACGGCTTGAGTTCAAGGGTCCCTCGGCCACCAGCGGCTACTTCCGTAATCCGGAGGCCACGGCCAAACTGGTAAAAGGGGATTGGCGGGACTCGGGCGACCGGGCCTACCTGGCGGGCGGCGAGGTCTACATCACCGGCCGCGTCAAGGACGTCATCATCCGCGCCGGGCGCAACCTCTATCCGCACGAGCTCCTGTCCCACGGCGGCGAGACGGCTCTCGAGCGGCGCACCCGCACCGAGACGTACATCGTCGACCAGGTGCAGGAGGTCTACAAGTCCCAGGGCGTCGACATCAACGACAAGCACATCGAGGTCATCGTCCGCCAGATGCTCAAGAAGGTCCGCGTGGACCAGAAGGGCGACACGGAGTACCTGCCCGGGTCCTTCGTGGACCGCCACGAGCTGCGGCGCGTCAACGCGGCGATCGCGGCACGCGGCGGCGAGGAGGCCCAGTTCGAGGAGATCATCCTCGGCATCACGAAGGCCTCCCTGGCGACGGACTCGTTCCTGTCGGCGGCCTCCTTCCAGGAGACGACGAAGGTCCTCACCGACGCCGCGCTGGAGGGCAAGATCGACCGCCTGGCGGGCCTGAAGGAGAACGTCATCATCGGGAAGCTGATCCCGGCGGCGACGGGCCTCAAGCGCTACCGGACGATCGAGATCGAGCCCTCGGGACCGCCGGGCTCGGAGGCGGGGCGGAGCG
>CAXTNS010000436.1:0-6022 GCA_964245465.1 uncultured Thermoanaerobaculia bacterium | reverse complement strand
ATCCGATACCGCCGGGCGTTCCCCGGCGGTCCTTTTCCTTTGAGCCAATCCTTTGAAGTAGGATAGCGGTGACGGAAAGAAGACAAACCACAAAGGGAGGGTATCGATGGAAGAGACAGGCGGCGAGCGGCATGTCCTGGAGGAGCTTCTCGGACGGTTCCTTCGTACGGAGGTGTCCAAGGAGGAGGGGCGGTGGGTGGTTCGGCATCTCGTCTCCGGCTGTCCGGAGTGCACGGAGGCTGTGTATGAGATCGCCGCCCAACTCAAGCTCTGGCCGGAAGGATCGCCAGCTTGGGAGCAGACCTATGAGGAGGTCTTCCGGCGTGCCTTTGCCTTCGCGACGGAAGAGGAGTTTCGGACTGCTCTGGAGAAGCTGCGAGGTTGGGGACAGTGGGCGGCTTTGGAACCCTTGAATCCCGGGGCCCGGTTCAACGTGGTCGAGACGGATGAGAGCTACCACACGCTCGGGCTCTACGACCGTCTCTTGGAGGCAAGCCGTCTCTATGTGCGCCGGGAGCCCGCGGAGGCCGTGGATGTGGTCCGGCTCGCGATTTTCATCGCCGAACGGCTCGACCCGGAGCGGCACGGCTGGAAACGAGTGGCGGATCTCCGGGCCTCGGCCTGGGCGGAGCTCGGGAACGTGAAACGGCTCGCGTCCGACTTCGAAGGTGCTCGGAGGGCGTTCAACCAGGCGTGGCAGATCCTCGAAGAGGAAGGCACGAACGATCTCTTGGTGCAGGCCCACGTCATTAGCCTCGAAGCCTCGTACATGAATGACCTCGGCGAGTTCGAGACCGCCGAGACCGCATTGGAAGAGGTGCTCGACCTGTACCGGAAAGCCGGCGACGTTCACCGGCAAGGCCGGACCCTGCTCAAGATGGGAGACACCATCGGTCACATGGACCCTGAGCGGGGGCTGTCCCACATCCGGAAAGCGCTTTCACTGATTGACGCGACGGAAGAGCCGCGCCTGGAGCTGTGCGCCCAGCACGACTGTGCCTGGTACTTGAACGATAGCGGCCGCCCGGAGGAGGCCCTCGCCATCCTGGAGCAAGCCCGGCCGCTCTACAGACAATTCGGCGATAGCTATACCCAATTCCGCCTCCACTGGCTCGAAGGAAAGATCTCGTTCAGCTTGGGAGATCTCGAGCAGGCTGAAACACTTTCCAACAATTATGGGAGGAATTCCGCGCCAGGGATCTCAATCATGAGTTGGTGATCCTCTCGATCGACCTGGCTGAAGTGCTCGTGAAAAAGGGCGAGTCAGCGAGAGCCGTAGAATTGATCGAGCAGTCCTATCCGATCCTCAAGACCTGGGGACTCCACAAGGACGCTCTCGTCGCCTGGCTCGTGTTCCAGCAAACCGTGGCTCAGAAGGAAGTAAGCGACGTCTTCCGGCGTGTCCGGGAGTACTACCACCGCCATTGGATACGGCCGGGGCGGTTCGAATTGTAAAGGGATGAAGGCGAGCTGGCTCTCGCCAGACAGCGTCTGGCGAATTCCCTGCGCTCGCTCACTCCTCCTGAACAGGGTCGAAAGTGGCGAGTCCCTCCGCGGCGGCTGCCGCGAGGAGGCTGTGCTTCGGAGCTGAGACAGCGGAATCAACGCGGCCACCGGACGGCCGTCCCGCAGCACGACGATCTGCTCGCCGGCCTCGGCTCGCTGCAAGTAGCTCGGCAAGGGCGGACGGCGGGGGTCTCGATCATGGTCCCCGATCTCGCTCAGGGCTTCCGCTTTCTCGGGGACTGGACCTTTTCCTTGTCTAACTTGTCTACCCAATCGATGAAGAGCTTCTGAAGCTCCGTCTGGATTTTTCGATCCAGCTTCTCTTCGGGCGCCTTGGGCGGGCGGGGAGAGGGCCTTAGCTCCTCGAGGAGGGCCTCGAGCTGCCCGGCGGTCTTGCTGGGCGGGTCGCTGCGCGCCGGATAGGCGAAGGCGAAGAACTCGTCCGCCGTCAGCCCCATCGCGCGGGCGATGTCCACGATGTGCTCGAACCGCAGCTCGATCTGGCCGCTGAAGAGGCGGGTGAGGTAGCTCGGCGTGTAGTCCAGCCGCCGCTCGATCTCCCGGTTGGTGAAGCCGAGGAGGCGGATGGCCACTTTCAGCTTGCCGATGATGCGGTCTGCTTCTTTCTTCGCGGTAGTCTCCATGCGAGTATTCTACGACAGCCCGTATAGTACCGACAACAAGCGTACCCCTTAGGCTAGGGACTATACCTTGTCGGCACCTCTGGTGCATCTTGGATCGCGGTTACGGCCCGCCAGAAAAAATCTCGGACCCATTGGATCCGGCTCCTCGACCTATTGGAAAAAGTGTCTGACCTATTGGAACTCGCTTCTTTCCTGGTAGAAAAACACCGTACCCAGCAGGAAAAGCTGCCGACCCATTGGATACGGGCCGCAACCCAGTAGAAAAATCCCGGATCCATTGGGTCGGGGTCAAAATCCAGTGGGAATCCAGAGAGAAAGCGGGCCGAGCCCCACGGAAGCGGGCACGGAGAGCCTTCTTGTGGTCCCCTATTGCACTCCTGGTGCGGCCTGTGTTAGGTTATGGGCCGTCGCCGGTGACACAGTTGGACCCGGTGGAGGCGTGCTCCACCCGGACAGGAAGCAGTGAACTGAACGTAGGACGCTTTTGAGAAAGGAGAAGCTGTCATGGCCAGAGCCAAAGTTTCATCGACCCGAGTCCGTAGTTGGGACCTCCTGAACGAGAGTCTCAAGCCGCTCCTTGCGGAGATGCCGCACATCCAGCCCTTGCAGGTCGAGCTGCAGGGGGTGCTGGAGGGGGTGCGTTCGCTCGACAACGAGCAGGAGGATGCGCGCTCCAGGCTTCGGGACCTCGTCCGCCGCCGTCGGGATGCCGAGCGGCAGGGTGAAGTCGTGCGCCGGCGGGTGGAAGCCCACCTGCGCGGGACGTTCGGCTACACCAGCGAGGAGCTCATCCGGTTCGGCATCAAGCCCCGCCCGCGGGTGATCCGGAGAAAGGCTGCTGAGAAGCAGCCGCCAGCGCCCCCGGCGGACGCGTCAAAGAAGCCCCAGTCCGCGTAGTCTTGCCGGATTCCCTGTAGGGGCGGCCGCACACAGGGGCCGCCCCTGCAGGCACGCAGATCGTTACGACGAGGAGATATCCGCAGGCCGGCATGCTTCGAGGGGAAATAGCAGTAGGGAAGCGGGTCAGCGGGAAGAGCGGGTGACGTCCGCTCCCTTCTTCTTGCGAGGGCGGGAGGACGTACCGCTTGAGGATGCGGGCCGTCTGGTCCCGGCTCTGGTTCCGGCTCGCGTGGTAGGTGAGGTAGCGATCGGCCCAGATCGGCCACCCCACGGCTTCGTCTCGGCTTCGGTGAGGACGGAAGAACGGCGTAACGATTCGCCGTTCCAGGAGGAAGGGCAAACCTCTAAGCGCTTAGACCACGGTCGTTTGCGGCAGATTCTGGTACTTACAGGCAGAGCTCCCGCATCGACTGAAAATCACGGTGTCGCGGGTTCGATTCCGGTCCTGGGCACCAATAAATTCCTCAAAATCAAAGACTTGGAGAGGCCGCGACGGAGCGGTCTCGTTCGGGAGACTCAAGCCATCGAAAGAGCCTTCCTCGATGAGAGTGCGTATATGACTGTCCTGTTCCAACGGTTTTCTGGCACTCTAGTGCTAGCCGCACCTCTCTCGTCGGGCCGTGGTGTGTCTCTCCTCGGGTTTACCTTCCCGAGCGGCTTTTCCGGCCCCTATGAAGGAGCAATTCGATGCGAACCAGATTCAAGGTGTTGATCGGTGTTCTGGGGATCTCGCTGGCGTTGGGCTTGCCCTGGGCTCTGCTGTCGCCGGGAGACACCGTTTCGGAGTCGAGGTCCGTGGCTGCCGGAGCCAATCCTTCCGCTCTGGAGGCGTCTTTCGCAACCTGGACGGCCGCGCACGAGGCGCGCGGAGGCGACCGCAACGTCGTGTTTTCCCTGGGCTGGTCAAAAGGCCTGTCGCGGGAGCTCACCCAGGCGCGGGGGCTCGTGAGACTCGACCTGATCGACGGCTCGGCTGACGTAGTGCTGAGGGGGCTGGACCTCGCGCCAGCCTGGGACGTGTGGCTGGTGGACAATCAGCCGGGCGGCAGCGCCATGCCTGAGCGCGCCGACAAGATTCACCGGCTGGGCCGGGTTACGGCTTCCCGCGGCAAAGAGGCCCATCTGGCCGCCCGGCTGGGAGCCAGTTTCTTCGAGCGCTTCACGGTCGACCTAATCGTGGTGTCGCGGGCCGGCATGGGACCGGAGGAGGGGGTCCTCTTCGGCTCACCCGACCTGTTCCAGCGCCTGTACACGGAGCGGCGGACGAGGCCTTCTCTGCAGGCCGGGCACGCGGGGTCTGGAGTCCCGTCGATCTTCGGCCCCCGGGTGGCCCTCGCCTCTCCGTTTGACTCCTTGGACCCGCTGGTGGCCAGGGGGGCGGACGTCTTCCAGAACGAGACGTTCAACGGCAACGGCCGGACCTGTGGCACGTGCCATCCTCCGCGCAACAACTTCACGATCGATCCCAAGTTCATCGCCACCCTGCCGCCAGACGATCCGCTGTTCGCGGCCGAGAACCATCCGGAGCTGGCGCAGAACTTCGAGAACCCGGTGCTGCTGCGTGAGCTCGGGCTGGTGCTCGAGAACGTGGACGGCTTCGGCGATCTTGCGAACAGGTTCGTGCTGCGCGGCGTGCAGCACACGTTGGGCCTGCAGAATTCCCGATTGCCGCAGCCCAGCTCGGCGTTCGAGCCCATTCCGCCGGTCGAACGGCTCGGCTGGGGCGGCGACGGCGCGCCGGGCAGCGGCTCGCTACGGGAGTTCGCTCTGGGGGCCATCACCCAGCATTTCACGAGGAGGTTGAACCGCACCCCGGGCGTGGACTTCCGGGTGCCGACGGACGAGGAACTCGACGCCATGGCGGCGTTCCAACTCGCGCTCGGCCGGCAGACGGATCCGGACCTCTCGACCATGCAGTTCAAATCGCCCATCGTCCGCCGCGGCCAGACGGTGTACCTGACGGGCGACTCGGCCAACGGCACGGCGGCGGCCGGCAAGTGCAACCGCTGCCATTTCAATGGCGGCTCGAACGTATCGGTGGGCAATCAGAACCGCAATTTTGACGTCGGGGTCGGCAAGCTTCCCAGCCATCCGGCGAACCTGATCCAGCCCGGCTCGTTGCCGACCGACGGCGGCTTCGGCACGCAGGCGAACACGAGTGGCAACTTCGGCAACGGGCGGTTCAATTCGACCGTGGTGATCGAAGCGGCGGACACCGGTCCGTTCTTCCATAACAACGCGATCCAGACGATTGAGGAAGCAGTGGATTTCTACAACAGCACGGCGTTCAACAACTCGGCGGCGGCCCTGGGCTTCAAGGGACAGGACACGGGTGGCATC
This sequence comes from uncultured Thermoanaerobaculia bacterium, assembly GCA_964245465.1. Taxonomy (GTDB): domain Bacteria; phylum Acidobacteriota; class Thermoanaerobaculia; order Multivoradales; family UBA5704; genus DATARR01. The sequence continues at coordinate 632 of CAXTNS010000436.1, read as the reverse complement.
GGCATCCACCTGGAGACGACGGACGTCGAGTCGGTGGCTGCTCTGCTGCGCGTGCTGAACGCCCTGGAGAACATCCGGTCGTCTTCCGACCTCGACGAGGCGGCCATCGGCAAGGACCTCCAGAAGACGCGGGCGCTCGTCGACCTCGCCTCGTTCGACACCGAGGACGCCTTCCAGGTGCTCGAGGAGAGAACTCTGCACATGGTGGCCGTGCGCAAGCTGAAGGAGGCGTTCGTGCTCGAGAGGCTGGCTCTCACGACGCCGTCCTCCTCGAAGCGAAATCAGCTCCTGCAGAGGATTTTGACGCTCAAGGAGCAGGCTCGCAACGAGATGATCGAGCCTTAGGCCGGGCGTCCACAAAGGAAGGCCCGCCTCATGAAGAGGCGGGCCCGTCCGTTCAGATGTGGAGGTACTCCAGTGAGATGTGAAGCTTCAGCCGGCGGCGGACGCGGAGACGGGAGTGACCAGAGGCTTGTCGCGCTGGGCCTCGCACCACTCGTGGTGCGTGGTGGTGGGGCGGGGCAGGGGTCCGTAGTCGGTCTTGCCGGGGTCTCCCGGCTCGCCATACTTCCGGTAGGCCTTGACGACTTTCATGGAGTATTGCCGGTTTACATGCCGGACCAGATACATGT
>CAXTNS010000435.1:1105-6028 GCA_964245465.1 uncultured Thermoanaerobaculia bacterium | reverse complement strand
GAAGACGGTGGGATCAACGAGGAGGGTGATCACCAGCCCACCCGGTTGACTCGGAAGGCCACCCAGTCTCCCGCCGTCTGCCGGTCCCGCTCGGAGAACCCCAGTCCCTTCATGCGGTCCAGCACCTGCCGGCCCCGTTCGGCCAGGATCCCCGAGAGGATTAGCTCGGCTCCGGGGAGAAGCAGGAGGGTCAGGTCTGGCATCTCGGGCAGGATCTGCTCGGGGACGACGTTGACCAAGATCAGATCGAAGAGGGGCCGCTCCCGCAGGGCGGCCAGACGGCCGGCGAACAGGCGGGGGTGGAGACCGTTGAGGCCGCTATTGTCCCGAGCGTGGAAGGGGGACGCCGGATCGACGTCGAAACCCACCACGGACCGGGCACCGAACGCCAGGGCCGCGAAGGCGAGCACCCCTGTCCCCGTGCCCCCGTCCAGCACCCGCCGGCCCTTCAGCTCCGTGTCCTCCAGCAGCTCCAGCGCCAGCGAGGTCGACTCGTGGCTGCCCGTCCCGAAAGCGGCGCGGGCCGGCAACCGCAGCAACCGCCGTCCTTCCGGCACCTCGGCCGGCTCCTCGTCAGGCTCTCTGGGATCGACGAACAACGACCGGCCAACCGGGAACGGTTTTGCCTTCTCGCGCCACCCGGCGAACCAGTCCGCGTCGGGGACCGTCTCCTCCCCATCCTCCTCGATCCCCGGTCCCATCTCAACCGGGCCGGCGTCCAGGGGAAACCATGCCTCCAGACGCGTCCGGCCGTCCGCCGCCGTGGTCAACTGCACCCCCAGCGTCCCCGCCTCCCAGAGGTCGGCTACCGCAAGATCCTCCAGGTCTGGAGGCAGGAGATAGAAACGCCGGAGATGAGGCAATGGATCCGCCTCTAGCCGAAGAAATTCTTCACCCGCTCGATGACCCCCTTCTCCTCCTTGACGGGGTAGCCGCCAATCTCGGCCAGGCGGCGCAGGAGCTGGGTTTCCTCGGCCGAGAGGTCGCGGGGATTGGGCACGCCGATCTCGACGGTCACCACGTGGTCGCCCCGGCCACTGCCGTCGAGCCGGTCGATGCCTTGCCCTCTTAACCGGAAATCGCGCCCCGTCGCAGTACCGGCGGGAATGTCGAGCGGCGTCTGGCCGTGGATCGTGTCCACCTCGACCGTAGTGCCGAGGACGGCCTGGGGGTAGTTGATGGTCATGCGCGACAGCACGGTCGAGCCGTCGCGGCGGAAATGCTTGTGCGGGCGCACCTGGAGGACTACGTAGAGATCTCCCGGCGGACCGCCCCGGCGGCCGTGCTCGCCCTCGCCGGAAAGGCGCAGGCGGGCTCCCGTGTCCACCCCGGCGGGGATCTTGACGGTAATCGAGCGCTCGCGCTCCACCCGGCCCTCGCCTTGGCACTCCGTGCAGGGGTCGGAGATGACCCGGCCCTCGCCCTGGCACTGGGGACAGGTGCGAGCCACGGTGAAGAAGCCCTGAGTGAAGCGCACCTGGCCGCGTCCGCCGCAGGCGGAGCAGACGGTCGGCGGCGCCCCGTTGGCGCTGCCGGAGCCGGAGCACTTGGCACAGGTCTCCAGGCGCGGAATGCGCAACGCCGTCTCCGTGCCGAACGCCGCCTCTTCGAAAGTGAGCGTCAGGTCGTAGCGCAGGTCGGCCCCGCGGGTCATGCCCGAGCCGCCGCCACGCCGGCCTCCCCCACCGAAACCGAAGAGGTCGCCCAGGATGTCGGAGAAGTCGGCGAAGATGGTCGGGTCGAACCCGCCCGCCCCTGCGCCGGAGACGCCCTGGTGGCCGAAGCGGTCGTAGCGCGCCCGCTTGTCGGCGTCGGAGAGAACCGCGTACGCCTCGGCGGCCTCCTTGAAGCGCTCCTCGGCCTCCTTGTCGCCGGGGTTCTTGTCCGGATGGTCGCGCACCGCGATCTTGCGGTAGGCCGACTTGATCTCCTGCTGGCTGGCGGTCTTGCTGACGCTCAGCACCTCGTAGTAATCGCGTTTCGACATTCCTTCTAACCTTTCGCGCTGGATCCCCCAGCCCGCGTGAGCATGACGTCGGAGAGGGTGCGGGAGACGGTGTTGAGGTCGTAGATCGCGGCCTCCAGCTCGGCGCGCTTCTCGTTGTTGACCGCCATGCGGGCCTGGAGCAACGCCTCGTGGATCTTCCTGGCGTCGGACTCCTGGATCATGTCGCGGAACTGTTCAAAGACCCGGTCGTTCGAGTAGATCAACCCCTCCAGCCGATTCTTGAGCTGGCGGATGTCGCGCCGCTCGGCGTCGGCCTGGGAGCTCTGGTCGGCCTCGGAGACCAGGCGCTGGATCTCGTCCTGGGAGAGGCCACCCGCGGGGTTGATCTGAATACTTTGGGAAAGATTGGTCGCCACGTCGCGGGCCGAGACGTTGACGATGCCGTTGGAGTCGATGGCGAAGGTCACCTCGATCTGCGGCACGCCGCGCGGCGCGGGCGGGATGCCCACCAGCTCGAAACGCCCCAGCGACTTGTTCTCGCCAGCGATCTGGCGCTCGCCCTGGAGCACGTGGACTTCGACCGTGCTCTGGTTGTCGACCACGGTGGTGAAGATCTGGGTGTTCTTGGTCGGGATCGTCGAGTTGCGTTCGATCAGCCGGGTGAACAGCCCGCCCTGGGTCTCGACGCCCAGCGAGAGCGGGGTGATGTCCAAGAGCACCAGGTCCTTGATGTCCCCCCTCAGGATGCCGCCCTGGATGGCGGCGCCGATCGCCACCACCTCGTCCGGGTTGATCTCGCGGTTGGGCTTGCGGCCGAAGATCCGCTCGACGGCCTGGGCCACCATGGGTGTGCGCGTCTGGCCGCCCACGAGCAGCACCTCGTCGATCTGGTCGGAGCGCAGGCCCGCCTGCTTCAGGGCGTCGCGGCAGGGCTCCTGGGTGCGCTCCACAAGGTCGCGCACCAGGTCTTCGAGCTGGCGGCGGGTGAGGGTGCGGGCCAGGTGGCGCGGCCCCGTGCGGTCGGCCGAGATGAACGGCAGGTTGATCTGCGTGTCCTCGGCCGCGGAGAGATCGCACTTGGCGCGCTCGGCGGCCTCCTTCAGGCGCTGGAGGGCCATGCGGTCCTGCTTGAGATCGATCCCCGTCTCGCGCTCGAAATCCTCGATCAACCAGTCCATGATCCTCTGATCGAAATCCTCGCCGCCCAGATAGGTGTCGCCCGCCGTGGAGCGCACCTCGAAGATCCCCTGGGAGAGCTGGAGGATGGAGACGTCGAAGGTGCCGCCGCCGAGGTCATAAACGGCGATGGTATTGGTCCCCTGCTGGCGGTCGAGCCCATAGGCAAGAGCCGCGGCCGTGGGCTCGTTGATGATGCGCACCACGTCGAGGCCGGCGATCTTGCCCGCGTCCTTGGTGGCTTGGCGCTGGGAGTCGTTGAAGTAGGCCGGCACCGTGATGACGGCCTCGCGGACTTCCTCTTGCAGGCCCTCCTCGACGAAGTCCTTGATCTCGCGCAGGATCAGGGCCGAGATCTCCTCCGGGCTGTACTGGCGGTCGCGAATTTCGACTTTCACGTCGCCGTTGACCGCCTCGACCAGGCTGTAAGGGAGGATCTGGCGGGCTCGCGCGACATTGGGATCTTTGTATTTCCGGCCGATCAGCCGCTTGACCGCGAAGACCGTGTTCTGCGGGTTGGTGATGGCCTGGCGCTTGGCGATCTGGCCGACCAGGCGGTCCCCCTCCTCGGAGAAGGCCACGATGGAGGCCGTGGTGCGGCTCCCCTCGCGGTTGGCCAGCACGGACGGCACGTTGGCCTCCACGATGGCGGCACAACTGTTCGTGGTGCCGAGGTCAATACCGAGGATCTTGCTCATCGTGCGTACCCGCCAGGGTCAATTCGCCAGGATCAATCCGCCAAGGTCAGAGTCACGTCCGCGCGCTCCCGGCAGGAACGCCCGCAAGCTCCCTCCGGAAAAGAGGGACCGCCGCGTCGCACCTGCGAGCCAAAGTTCCGCCTATTGTACGTGCTCGGACGCTCCAGCGCAGAATTTAAAGGGCCGGCCCTTCCTCTCCGCCCGTGGCGGGCGTGGGGACCGGCTCCGTCTCGGCGGGTACCGCGACCTTCACCATGGCCGGTCGCAGCAGGCGGTCGTGCAGCTTGTAGCCCCGCCGGAGCTCGGCCGTCACCGTAGGCGTCTTGACCTCCGGGCTCTCCTCGCGGGCCACCGCCTCGTGCTGCGTGGGGTCGAACGGCTGGCCGACCGCCGGCACCTCGATGACGCCGAAGCGGCGCAGCAGCTCCTGCATCTGGCGGTGGATCATCTCGACGCCCCGCTTCAAGTCCTCGGCCGATCCCTGGGCCGAGAGAGCCAGATCGAGGTTGTCGGCCACGGCCAGGAGCTCGCGCAGGGGCTCCAGAAGGGCATAGCGCCGGAACTCCTGGCTCTCGCGCTGGCTCCTCTTGCGGAAGTTGTCGAAGTCGGCCAGGGTGCGCGTGGCCCGATCGCGCAGCTCGGCATTTTCCTGCTGCAGCTTGGAGACGTCCGGGGTGCCGGAGCCCGCCGTGGGGGAGTCCGCCGGGCGGGAGCCCGACTCCAAGCCCTCGACCGCCGCCATGGCCTCGCGCATGGCCGTCTCCAGGTCAGGGCTCTGCTCGTCCAGATCGAGCGCCACCTCGGGCGTATCTCCGAGGGTATTACCCGTGCTTTTCATGTCGTCTGCCATCACCATCCTCACTCTCGTCAGGTTCTCACTTCTTCTCAGGCTCGCCGGAGAACGTATCCGCCAAGGCCCGGCTCCGGGTCTCCCCCAGAAAATTCACCAGGGGGATGACCGACTCGTAATCCATCCGGGAGGGCCCCACGATGCCGAGAGTGCCGAGCGGCCGGTCGCCCACGCCGTAGGGAGTCGCGACCACACTGAAGTCCAGCTCGGAGGTCAGGTCGCAATCCTCGCCGATCAGCCCCCGCACGCCG
>CAXTNS010000435.1:0-1095 GCA_964245465.1 uncultured Thermoanaerobaculia bacterium | reverse complement strand
CCCCTGGATGCAGAGATTCAAGATCTTGACCAGGCGCGCCTTGTCGGCAAACGCCTCGAACATCCGCCGCACCCTCTGCATGTCGGACAGCTCGGGCTTGGCGAGCAGCATCGAGGTCCCGTCCACTACCACGCCCTGGGTCTCGCCCACGGAGAAGCCGCTCCTCGCGAGTTCCAGCGTGCGGGCGAGAAAGCGGTCCATCTGCGCTTTCTCCTCGACCATCATCCGCAGCAGCCGCTCGCGGATCTGGCGCAGGGTCTGGCCGCCGAAATTCCCGGTCAGGTAGTTCGAGATCCGCACCAGCTCCTCGCGCGGCACCTCCTCGTCGGTCTCAATGACTTTATTGTCGATGAAACCGGTCGAAGAGACCACCACGCACAGCACCTTGCGGCCTGAGACCGGGATGAAGTCCACGGCCTTGAGCACCGTCTCCCCCATGGCCGGGGTGACCACGATGCCCACCTGCGTCGACAGCTCCGACAGCAGGTGCGAGGCCGTGCCCACGAGCTGGTCGGAGTCGGCCGAGCCGCCCTTCAGATTCTCCTGGATGTAGCGCCGCTCCCGGGGCGGCACCGCCCGCGCCTCCATCATCGAGCCGATGAAAAGGTGATAGGCCGCTGCCGTGGGCACCCGCCCCGCCGAGGTGTGCGGCTGCATCAGGTAGCCCCACTCTTCGAGGTCGGCCATGACGTTGCGGATGGTGGCCGCCGAGAGCCCGAGCTTGCCGTGCTTGGCCACCGAGCGCGAGCTGACCGGCTCCGCGCTCAGGATGTGGGTCAGGATGACGTCCTTCAGGATCTCCCGGTCGCGGGCCGTCAGCTTGCCGTGGTCTCTTGCCTCCGTCATAGTCGTTTTTCTGAAGGTCTGGCACTCTCGCCACGAGAGTGCTAACAGATGGTAGCCGCCCGGTTGTTCCATGTCAAGGCGTAAATGTTTCCCAAATAACTGATCTCAGGCACTTTCTCCTTCTTGCGGATACCGGGGCGAGGCTGTATCTTTAGCTTCCGTGACGGGTTCCCTCGAAGGGCTCCATTTCTCCGTTGCCGGTCCTGGCCGGGTCGGGACGAGCTTCGCGCGCTGGGCGGCGGCGGCCGG
>CAXTNS010000434.1:0-6046 GCA_964245465.1 uncultured Thermoanaerobaculia bacterium | reverse complement strand
CCTTGTTCTTCTCATGTTGCACGGCCACGCGCACCTGCGCGCCCGCGCCCCCGACCGCCTCCCCCTGGCGCTCCAGCCCGAGGCGTACCGCCGGCTCCTCTACCCCTTCCCCTACCAAAGTCACATCATTGCCCAGGGCCGGATGCGCGCCCTGGACCCCCACCTCCTGGTCGCGCTCCTGCGGGTCGAGAGCCGGTTCGACACCTCCGAGCTCCACCCGGCCGCGAACCGCGGGCTGACCCGGCTCCCCCCGCCGACGGCGCGGCGCCTCGCGGCCCAGCTCAACCTAGGCCGGATGTCGCCCGAGAACCTCTATCGGCCCGAGGTCTCCATCGCCTTGGCGGCCTCCTACCTGAGCGCGCTGCAGAGGGACTTCGGTGGGGCCGTGCTGCCGGCGGTGGCGGCCTACGCGGCGGGCGAGTCCCAGGCTGTGGCCTGGCGGAACCAGTGCTTCAGCCAGGAACCCGAGGAGTTCTTCACCAAGATCGGGGGGCAGACGATCCGGGAGTACGTCCGGCAGGTGCTGGCGGGACAGGGGATGTATGCGGAGCTGTACTGAACCCTCACTCCCCTGGCCCCCTCTCCCGGTGAGGGTAGGGTTACCTGAATCATGATTTCCATCAGTGTCCATATCCGTCTCGTTAGGAGGGTCTAAGTTCATACTCCTGAATCAGTTATGATTCCAATCTAGTCTCAATCTATCTCTCCTTGTTGTGGGCTCGACAACGCCATTGGTTACCTGTAGGATACTCTTGCCGGTCTGAGACGAGGAACACGGGGGGGCTTCCATGCGAACTAAGCTGAGCGAGAAGTTGATCGTCGGGCTCGAGACCACCAAGAACCAGGAGGACATTCTACACACCATGACTCCTGGAGCCGGATTACGAGTCTCGAAGGAGGGACGCAAGGTCTGGTTTGTCCTCTTCCGTCCTCCCGGCTCGCGCAAGCTTGCCCGCTACCAACTCGGTTATCACCCCTCCGGGAGGCTGGGACCAGGGAAGGGCCGGCCGCTTCCCCCGATGACCCTCAAGGAGTTCGAAAAGGCTTATGCAGTTTTCCGCGGCCTATTGGCCCAAGGACTGGATCCGCGAGAGGCTCAGGGGCAAGGTGCTTCAGAGGTTGAGGAGGAGAGTGAGAAGGTAGAACCGGAGGTGGTCCCCGCTCTGCTCCGTAAGCTACTTCCTCAGGGCTTCCACCGGGGCAGCGTCGGAGCTCTGCTCGCGGATTACTTCGTGCTCTACGCTCAGCCCAATCTCGCGGCCCGGACTTTAAGGGGTTACCTTGGCACTGCGCAGACTCATTTGGTGGGCTTTGTCCAGCTCCGAGCGCATGATCTGGAGGGGGTGACGGCGGCTCTCCGCACGAAGCTGAGCCAAGTAGCTAAGGATGCCCCACAGATGACGCGCCACGTCAAGAAGGTGCTGTCGGCAGCCTATGAATACGGTCTTTCTCATTGGCACGGAATTCGGTACAACCCGTGCCGGGAGGTTAAAGTCACTGTCAAGAAGAACAGAAGACAGCGCTGGTTCCCCGACGACGAGCTGGTCACTATTCTAGCGGCTCTGCCGGAGCTCAAAGACCGCCTCGTCGCGGACGCTTACCTGCTGATGCTAGCGTCGGCGTGTCGTCCCAATGAGGCAGCCTTCGTTGAAGCAGAGGACATCATCCGGATCGGTGAGGACAGGGTGTGGCGCATCCCGAGCATAAGTCGAAAGAGGGAAGAGAGTTCCTCATTCCTCTGATCGGCCCGATCGGCGAGGTCATCAACCGCCGCTATTTGGAAGTAGGTGGTAGAGGTCCGCTCTTCTGGGAATACGTCATGACAAAGGACTATCCCCAAGCCTTAGTAGACGGAAACGAGAAACTGCGAGCGCTGACGCAGTTGGTTGACATCCGGCCGCATGACTTTCGGCGCACCTGCCGGACGCACCTCTCGGCCCTGGGTGTTCGTACCGAGGTGGCTGAGGCCGTCCTGGCACACGCCGAAGGTGAGATAAAGGCCACCTACAACATCTGGACTTACTGGCCGGAGAGGCAGCAAGCTCTGGCATTGTGGCATACCAAGCTGACCGAGTTGAGCGCTCGGGCCAACTCGCTGGCGGCGTGAGAGTGGGAGTGTCAGCCCGAGTACGCCAGATTCCGAGGGAGCGACGCCGGGAAGACGACTAGTATGCCGCGCTCCATCTGGCGATGCGGTTCATCCCGGGTTGAGGCTTGCCGCAAGCCTCTGTTCACACCACTCCTCAACCGCTCGCTTGTCCCAGCCGACTCGACCGGCAGAGATGGGAACCGAGGTCGGGAAGGTTCCTTGGCTCATCTTTCTGTAGATGGTGGCTCTGCAGAGACTTGTAATAGCTTCGACCTCGCCCATGGTGTAGAACCGGCGCAGGCTCTTGTTCATTCTGTCGGTTTTGCGAGACATCGGCGATCTCTGCTCCTTCTGCCTAGGACAACTACGAAATCCCTAATTCCTCCTCTCTCCCACGCACAGGGTAAGGAGGAAGCGTGGATCTCCATTAAGATACCATGAGAGTTACTCTACAACAAGATAAGACAGCTTCGCAACTTCTTCGCCTGAGGAGTTCCTCTCGTCCTTGCGGCCTAGGCGGAGCGGGTTCTCTCTCTTCCGAGGAGTTGTCCTCGTTCCTAGACAGCCTGCCAGGGGCGGAGGCAACCATGACCGTGCTGCGCCTCTGCGACGCGGTGGACGGTCGCCTTTTGGGGCTGGGGACGCGGCCGGCAGTGTGTCGGCTGGAGTCTCCTAAAGACCCCCCTGGCTAAGCGGTTGTCTGGGTTCGAATCCCTTCTGCTCCCCCAAAGTCCTACTCAGCCCCTGGGGAGCTGGTGGAGCAACTGCGCGCGAGTTGGAACTCTCTGCTGTCGTGGCTGCGGGAGGTGGAGGACTTCGGACATCTAGGCACCCCGCTCCAGATGAGTTGATACCGCCGTGATTACGCCAACCACAAGCTCCGCCTGTCCGCCGCCACACGCTCACCAAGACTGAATCGGTCTTTGACCACATCTGCGCCGTCACCGTTGCCGGTCGAGATGGTCAAGCATCGGAGGACCCCCTTTGGGTGCATGCACCGGAGTCCCTTACGGAGATTCCCTTCTCTCCCTCGGGGAGAGGAGGTCCGCGCGAGTGGCTTGACTACCGCAGCCGATCCAATCTCTACATGTCCTAAGGGGAGTAGGTGCTGATTCGGCGCCGACCTCTGGTGGCTCGCTACGCCGGGCCCGGGTTCAAATCCCGGCGTCCCGACCAAATCTTATAGCAAAGGGATTGTTTCGAGCGTGGGTTGTACGCGTTTCCTTCGTGGAGAGGCTCTGCCTCCGACCGAAGACTCGCCGCCAATTGGTTTTCAGGGAATTCCCCCGCAGTTGTTAAAGAAACAGTGGCTCTGTTCAGTCCCCTTCTGCGCTGATCGGTGCCTTGCCCCCAACTTCAAGGGGCACGACCGGCTCGCATCGCTGCTGGTCGCTGAGATCGACTCGCCCCGGCTGGACGCTGACGCGAGTCACCGCCCAGATGTCCTTGTCGCATGGAGCGGGGACAGTGTAGCGGCGTACCTGGCAAGCGCTGGTGAAGGCCTCCACTGTGGCTCCCGAGCTACCGAGAGTCCCTGAGCCAGCGTAGCGGTGGACGTAGTACTCGTATTCCCCTTGAGCTTTGTCATAAACGGTCAGGGTCTCAAACCCTTCCGAGCGCTGCTGGTCTACGTCGAGACTTGCAAACAGCTGATTCGATCCGTCATAACCTTCCTTGTTGCGGAAGAAGACGTGCGTAGGGTTGGGATACCCGAAGGTTCCCGCCTTACGGAAATGAGCGTCGAGGTCTCGCGGGTTCTCTCCCCAGTCCAGGATGAACCGAGCGACCTCGTTGCCGGTTAAGTCCGGCGAGAGCGGGAGCGTGAGGCGGGTCACCTGCCGAGCTACGACCTGCACCTCGCGCTCGCCGGGCAAAATCCGGCGGCCTCGGCCACCAGCCGGTGCTTGCCCGGCGGCAGCTCGACTACGATGACGCTTTTGGGCTCGGCGGTAACGGTGGAGCCTCCCACCTTGAGAGCGGCGGCCACCGGTTGGTCGATCTCGGTGGCTCGCACGACTGAGACTTCCAGGCGGCCGAAGCCAGGCACCAGGTCCACGGCGGCACGCACGGCTTGCAATGGTGGCGCTTCTACCATAGCGGTGGCAGGGCGATATCCCGCGACCTCGACGGTGAACGAACCGCGCCGCTGGTGATCCGGCCGACCCGGGCGAGAAAGCCTGCATCGGTCTTCTCGACAGTGGTGGAGAGAGAGTTTCCGGATGCCCTATCCGTCACTCGCACGGACTTTCCTGCGAGGTCGGCAGCGAAGACCGTATCGCGCGGCACGATCTCGAGGAAGGCCGGTGGCGTCAGGAAGAAGGGGATTCCCAACAGACCCAATCCCAGCAGGATCAGCAGGACGAGGATTGCGCGCGGCTTGCCATCGTTGCGGGTCATCGCAGCTCCTGCCCGGTCTTTTCCCGGAAAAAGTGTTCGAAAGTCCGCATCGGTGCCACGAAGCCAATGCCTTCGCCGAGTTGGTGAGGGAGCTTCGCGCGGGCGATGCCCAGCACCTGCCAATTGTGGCGCAGGAAGATCGGGCCGCCGCTATTGCCGGGATTGAGGCTCATTCCCGCGGTGACGAAGACGTTGTGCTCCCGGTCATAGCGGGAGAGGTTCCCTTCGTCGGAAATCACGGTGTCGTCCTGAGCCGACGCTCCCATCTGTTCCAGAGAATAGCCGATTGTCACCAAGCGGACCACCGAGTTGGGAGTCTCGTAGGCCGCTGAATCGGCGATCTGCAACGCCGGTAACGAGACGTCCGAGATCCGGAGCAGCGCGAGATCGTCCGCGGTGGAGAGCCCGTCCAGCATTGCCGCGTGCTCGCGCCCTTTGAAGTCGATGAGACGAATCCTGCCGTTGCAGCTCTGCTGATTGCCGAGAACATGGGCCGCGGTGGCCACGTACCCCGGCTTGACGACAAAGCCGGTGCCCAGATTCTCATCCCCTTCGACGCACTGGGCAACCCGCACGTTGAGAATGCTCTGGCGGAGCCGCTGGACTTGTCGGGCATTCACTGGGGCAGGCTCCGAGGTGTCGCCATCGCTGGCGTGCGCCTCGCCGCGCGTCAGCAGCCAGTGCGTCCAGTGGAGATCGATGAACGTCACGGTGTTCAACGCCAAGCCCAGTAGGAACAGGAGGAGCAGGAAGAACGACACCCGGCTTGGCACGGTTCTCGGCATGGTGTTTCTCCTCAACACGTCAGTTCGCGTCTAGCAGGCCGCTGCAGATCGAGCAGCGCGGCCCGGTGTTCACCAGCGAGTAACAGGTGGGGCACTGCACGAGGTCCGCCGCGGGCTCGTCAACTGCCGCGGGTGCCGGAGAACCCCCGTTGCCGGAGCTGGCCCCGGGGAACGGGTCGACTGGCGGGACCGAACCAGGGGTCTCGCCGGACACTTCGACCTCCTCTACTTGCTGCGCGAGATCGAAACCGCAGACCGAGCAGGGGAAGTCTTCCGGGTATCCTCGGAAGCTCAGGCAGCGCGGACAGTCGATCTGCTCCTCGTCCCGCATCTTGAGGCCACATTTCCAGCAAACATCCAGATCATCGGGCACCCGCGCTTCCTGGCAGTGCGGGCACCGGACGTGGTGTGCCACGGTCTTCTTGCAGTGGAGGCAGAACCCCGCCCGGCGATCCACCGGCAGACCACAATTCGGACAAGGCCGCTCCCCGAAGCTCCGGTCGGGCACCGCCGCCGCGGGCCGGCCTGCTGGTCGACGGGTTTTACCGGCTCCAGTTCCGGGCCTTTGTCGATCCGGCGCAAGTCGAGGGCCCAGGCTTCGCGCCACACCGTACCTTCGAGCACCATCGATGACGCGTTCCGTTCCGGGTATCTGCCGACGGGTTTGCAGTAGGGCTCGAGCGCTGTCTTGAACTCCTCGTAGGTCAGCTCCTCGTCGAGCCATCCGTGATCGTTTAAGCCGCCCATTTGAGTCCCGCACGGTCGGGAAGTAGGC
>CAXTNS010000433.1:2777-6069 GCA_964245465.1 uncultured Thermoanaerobaculia bacterium | reverse complement strand
CTTCGGGCAGGTCGTTCCCGGCTTGATTCACAATCCGCAGCCGGAATCCAGGGACGGGACGGCCGACGGAGGCGATCTCCCGGCCATGCTCTTCCTCACGGGCCAAACCCTCCCGGGACAGGCCCTCGCGGTCGAAGCGCCCGGTCCGGAACGGCCGGTCGAGATCCGAGAAGGTGACCGCCAGGGCCGCCTCGGAGAGGCCATAGACGGGCGTCAGCGCCTCCGGCCGGAACCCCCAGCGGGCGAACCGGTCGCAGAAGGCGCGCAGCACCGAGGGAGCGACCGACTCGGCACCGTTCAAGGCGGTCCGCCACTCGGAGAGGTCCATCCCTTCCATCTCGGCGTCGGAGACGCGGGTCACGCACAGGCTGTAGGCGAAGTTGGGAGCGGGTGAGATCGTCCCGCGGTACTTCGACAAAGCCCGTAGCCACAGGGCTGGCCGGGCCACGAACAGCTCGGGGCCGATCAGTGTCAGGGTGGCGTCGCGGGCCAGGGACGGGAAGACGCAGCCGATCAGCCCCATGTCGTGGTAGAGCGGCAGCCAGGAGACGCCGCTGTGGCGAAGCTCCTTGGTGTCGCGCCAGAAGCCGTTCAGGATCTCCACCTGGGCGGCCACGGCCCGGTGGCTGAGCGCAACCGGCTTGGGGTCTACCGTGGTGCCGGAGGAAAACTGGACCAGAGCGAGATCGGAGGGCTCGACGTGGATGGGCTCTGCAGCGGATCCTGGGAGATCTCCGATCGTCCGGCAGCCCAGCTCCGGCTTCGCGGCGGCCACTGCCTTCCCCAGGATGCGCCGCACCCGCGAGTCCGCCAGCACCAAGCGGGCTCCGGAGCGTTCCAGCATCCTCGCCGTGCGTTCGAGGTACTCGGCCATCCGGCCCAGGCGGACGGGCGGATACAGGGGCACCGGCACCGCACCGGCCAGGAGCGCGCCGAAGAACCCCTCGAAGAATTCAATCCCCGTGGGAAAGACCAGGGCGACGCGATCGCCTCGCCGGACCCCGAGGGAAATCAGTCCACCCGCCACCGCCTTCGCCCGCTCGCGGACCTCGGCCCAGCCGAACCAGGTCTCCCGCTCCGCGCGATCGAGAAACCGCAGGCCGCCTTCCGGATGGCGGCCCGCCCGTTCCAGCCAGTCGAGGAGCATCTCAGGCACCCAGCTTCCTCCGCACGACGGCCACGAGGTCGCCGATGGTCTCGATGGTGCCCTCGTCCAGCTCGTCCAGGAAAACCCGGAACCGGTTCTCCACCTCCGCCGCCAGGGTCAGCAGGCGGATGGAGTCCAGGCGCAGGTCCTCGACCAGGCGCATGTCCAGGGTGAGGGGGCCTTCCCAGCCCAGATGGTGGTGAGCCACCTCGGCGATGCCCGCGAGGATCGCCGCCTCGTCGCTCATGGGGCTCCTCCAGGGGTGCCCGGCACCAGCCGGGCCCGTCCCGCGAAGGCCGCCTCGTATTCGGTCATCTTCGACAGAGCTTCCTCCTCGGCCCGGATACGCACGCGAAGGACCAGGCCGTTAAGCAAGCTAAAGGCCAACGCCGTGAGCCATGCCGTGTGGATGAGAGGGAGCGCGAACATCTCCGTGATCACGGCGAGGTAGTTGGGATGCCGGAGGAAGCGGTACGGCCCGCCGGTCACGGGAGCCACCCCGGGCAGGACCACGATGCGGGTGGTCCACCGCCCGTCGAGCGTCCGGATGACCCAGAGCCGCAGGCCCGCGGCCGCAAAGGCGAGCAGGAACATCGGGATGCCCAGAGCCGGAATGAAAGGCCAGCCGAGGAGCCAGACCTCCAGAGGGCAGGCGATCAGGAAGGAGGTGTGGAGGAGGACCATCCACGGGTAATGCCCGAGAGCCGCCTCGACCCCGCCCCGGGCCAGCAGGTTCCGCAGGTTGCGCTTGGCGACCCGCAGCTCCACGAGCCGGCCAAGGGCGACGAGGACGATGAGGGCGGTGTAGAGAACGCGGGTGTCGAGGCCGGAGACCTCCATAGACTGGCTATAGTAACGCTTCGCCAGCGATCCCTTTCACCACCGCAATAGGACCAGCTCCGAGCAGAACCCCGGCCCCATGGCGATCAGCATGCCGTAGCTGCCGGGGGCAGGCCGGTGGTGTTCCAGGGTCTCGGCGAGGACCAGGAGCACCGAGGTCGAGGAGAGGTTGCCCACCTCGCGCAGGCTGCGCCAGGTCACGTCCAGGGCTCCGGGCGGCAGCTCCAACGACTCCTGCATGGCTTCCAGGACCTTAGGGCCGCCGGGGTGGCAAACCCAGGAGGAGATATCGTCCCGCGTCAGGCCCTGGTCGGCGAGGAAGGCGTCCACGTCCGGACGCAGCTTCTCGCGGGCCACCACGGGGACTTCCGAGGAGAGGACGATCTTGAAGCCGGTTTCAGAGATGTCCCAGCCCATGACCTGCTCCGAGTCGGGATAGAAGACCGAGCGCGTGGCCACGACCCGAGGACCGTCGGCCGGCCGGTTCTCGCCGGTCACCACCACGGCGGCCGCACCGTCACCGAAGAGCCCCGACGCGATGAGGTTGGGGATCGAGAGGTCTTCCGGCTGGAGCGTCAGGGAGCAGAGCTCGACGGAGAGGAGCACGGCCACGTGGTCCGGATAGCCTCGGACGTAGTCGGCCGCGCGGGCGATCCCCGCCGCTCCGGCCACGCAGCCCAAGCCGAAGATCGGCATCCGCTTGACCCTCGGCGGCAGACCCAGCCGGTTCATCAGGCGGGCGTCGATCGAGGGAGTGGCCACTCCCGTCACCGTGACGAAGATCAGGGCGTCCACATCGGCGGTCGTGAGGCCGGCCCGCTTCAAGGCGTCCAGCACGGCGGCCTCACCCACCTCCTGGGCCACCCGGATCCAGGCGTCGTTCGCCTTGCCCCAGGTGGTGAGGCCTTCATAGTCCTCGATAGGCAGCGCCAAGTGCCGCCCGCCCACCAGGACGTTCTTGTGCAGGCGCTCCAAGCGGTCGAGATTGAAGTAATGGTCCGACCACCGCCGCCGGAGAGTGTCGAGCAGCGTCTCCTGATCGTAGTAGTTCGGGGGAAGGGCGCTCCCAACGGCGGCAATCTTCAAGACACTTCTCCGTCAGTAGGATTGCAGCCCGGCCGCCGAGGCCGCGCCGCCCAGCACCAGGCCACAAAGGGTGTACAGCACCCACCACGAGAGGGCCAGCGTCCCCCAGGGACCGGGGGGCAGGCCGGCCAGGCCGGCCACGGTCACCACCAGCAAGGGGCCGCGGAAGACCCAGGCGATCCACCCCGCCAGCAGGCCGGCAAGCCATCGCCCGCCGCG
>CAXTNS010000433.1:0-2767 GCA_964245465.1 uncultured Thermoanaerobaculia bacterium | reverse complement strand
GCCCTGAATCATCAGGAACAAAGCCGCGAGGCCCACGGATTCCAGACCCCAGGTGGCGAGCATCACCCAGCCCGGCAGGCGGACCGCTCCCAAGGGGGAGAGCCTCGCCGATTCAGGAGCCATCCCCAGCGCCTCCTCCGCGAAATAGAAGAGGGCCATGGTGAGGACGAGAAGGGGCAGGGCGAAGAGGAGGAAGCGTCTCAAGGCGCGCTGATCATAGCGCCGATCGCGGCGCGGCGTCCCGTCCAACGCCAGGGGCGGGCGCGTATAGACTAAGGAAGCTCCCGTGGCTTCCCTTTGTTGAAATATCACCTATGGCCGTCGCCGACACGAAGACCCCCGCGGTTTCTGCCGCGCCCACCGCGCCAAAGGTGGAGCTCAAGAGCCTCGATACCCTCTGGTTCCAGGTGGGCGGGACGGTGTGCAACTTGGCGTGCACCCACTGCTTCGTCTCCTGCTCGCCGACCAACCACACGCATGAATTCATGACGCTGGCCGAGGTCCGGCGCTATCTGGACGAGGCCGCCCGGCTCGGGGTGCGCGAGTACTACTTCACGGGCGGCGAGCCGTTCCTGAACCCGGAGATGGAGGCCATCCTGGAGGCAACCCTGTCCCTGGGTCCGGCGAACGTGCTGACCAACGGGCTCCTGCTCCCTTCGGACCGGTGCGCGCGGCTCAAGGCCATGGCAGACGCCTCGGAGTACTCGTTGGACCTGCGCGTCTCGCTCGACGGCTACGACGCCGCGAGCAACGACCCTATCCGCGGCGCGGGCACCTTCGAGCGCATCCTCGCCGGCATCCGCAATTTGACCGAGGCCGGCCTGAGCCCGGTGATCACGGTCACGGAGGTCTGCCGCGAGGCGTCCACGGACTCGGGCAAGGAGAGGTTCTTCGAGCTGTTGCGGTCGATGGGGATCGAACGGCCTCGCCTCAAAATCCTCCCGGTCTTCCAGATCGGCGCCGAAGCCGAGCGCGGCGGCGTCTACGAAAGCTGGCAGCACCTGCGCGATGGCGAGGTTCCGGAAGGGGGATGGGACCACCTCCAGTGCAGCGCCTGCCGCATGGTGACCGACCAGGGCGTCTGGGTCTGTCCCATCCTGGTCAACGAGCCCTCGGCGAAGATGGGCGAGACTTTGGCGGACACGCTCGGCGCCTTTCCCTTGAAGCACCCCGCCTGCTGGACCTGCCATGTCTACGGCGTGAGCTGCCGGACCTGATATGTCCAAGCTGACGATCCACCGCGGCATGGCCACCTGGGGCGAAAACATGGTGCCGCTCGCCGAGTTCCGCAAGGCCGCGGCCGAGACGGGCCTCCGGCTCTCTCCTGAAGAGCGGGTCGAGGCTCTGCGCACCTACACGGCCGGTCTCGACGATCCGACGCCGGTCGAAGGCCCATACTCACGGATCGCCGTCTTCGGGGGGATCTACAACAACCAACTCGGGCTCGCCGCGCTGCTGGAGGACGCCACCCGCCGCGGCGCCGAGGCCATCTACTGCCTGGGAGACCTGGGCGGCTTCGGCCCCAATCCCGAGAAGGTCCGTCCCCTCCTGGCTCAAGGCGGTGTGCTCGCCATCCAGGGCAACTACGAGGAGTCCCTCGCTTCGGGCCGCGAGGACTGCAACTGCGGCTACACCGACCCGCGGGACAACCACTTCGCCGAGATCTCCTACCGCTATACGGAGCGAAACTGCTCGCCTGATTTCAAGGCCTGGATGGGCACTCTCCCCAAGCGGCGGCGCGTGCGGGTGGGAGACCGCGAGCTGCTCCTCGTCCACGGCTCGCCTCGCCGGGTCAACGAGTTCCTCTTCCACAGCACCTCGCCAGTGCCGTTCCTGGAGGTCCTGCTCGACCAGCAGCGGTGCGACGGCATCCTCTGCACCCACACGGGGCTTCAGTGGCACCGGCGCCTCCCCTCCGGGCGGGACATGGTCAACGTGGGCGTGATCGGCCGGCCGGCCAACGACGGCAACACCCACGTCTGGTACGCCCTGCTGGAGGCTCGGGAGGACGGCCTCGGGGTCGAGCTGCTGCCCCTGGTCTACGACCACGAGGGCCTGGCCGCTGAGATGCGGCGCGAGGAGCTGCCCGAGGAATTCGTCGAGACGATTCGGACCGGCTGGTGGACCACGTGTCTGGAGATCCTGCCTGCCCGCGAGAGGGCGGCTTCAAGATTCTGAGGAGATTGAGAATGCCCGATACCAAGCGCATCGCCATCCTGGGAGCCGGTCCCACCGGCCTCGAAGCCGCGCTCGCCGCAGCGGACGCGGGCCTGCCGTTCACGCTCTACGAAGCGGCGTCTTCCGTGGCCGGCAACGTCCGGGAGTGGGGGCACGTCCGGCTGTTCACTCCTTGGGAGATGAACGTCTCCCCCCGCATGCGCCGACACCTCGAAGCCGCTGGCCGCGAGGTTCCCGGCGGCTCCGCCTGCCCCACCGGCCGCGATCTCGCTGAGAGGCTGTTCGAGCCGCTGGCCTCTCTGCCGGAGATCGCACCGAACGTCCGCCTGGGTACCCGCGTGCTCTCCGTGGGCCGCCAGGGACTGTTGAAGCATGAGGAGATCGCGACGGCCGAGCGTGGGAGCCGCCCCTTCCGCATCCTCCTGAGTGACGAGAGCGGACGGGAGTGGACGGAGACGGCGGACGTCGTCATCGACGCGACCGGTACCTGGGGCAATCCCAATACCCTCGGAGACAGCGGCATCCCCGCTCCCGGTGAGCGCTCGTTCGCGGGCGAGATCCGGCGGGACATCCCTGATTTTTCAAGGGA
>CAXTNS010000432.1:0-6070 GCA_964245465.1 uncultured Thermoanaerobaculia bacterium | reverse complement strand
CACCCAACGAATCCTGCGGGCTCTCGAAGTGGCGCTCGTGTCCGGCAGGCCGCTCTCCGCCTGGATTTCCGAGCAACCCTTTGGGATTCAGCGCATTGCGGGCGTCCGAGTCGGATTGACGCTTCCGCGTGGCATCTTATACGATCGAATCGCAGGCCGCGTGGCCCGGATGATGGAAGCGGGGTGGAGGGACGAAGTGGCCGGATTGCTCCGGCAAGGGCTCTCTCCCGGTCTTCCAGCGTTTCAGGCTATCGGGTATCGTCAGCTCGTCCGTTACCTTGAGGGGAATGGGTCTCTCGAGCAGGCGATCGCCGGGATCGTGCAGGAGACCCGGCGGTTTGCCAAGCGTCAGGAGACCTGGTTTCGGAAAGAGCCGGAAGTGACCTGGTTCTCGGCCCAGGATCTAACACGGCGGATTCCGGAGGTACTTGAACATGCCAAGCACAGGGGTCTCGGGAGGGCGTATGGCTAAGCACAACATCAACATTCAGGATGGGTACCTCTTCCAGAGTCTCAAGGAAGGGCAGACCATGTATCTCGAGCTGGTGACGGGCCGCCATCTCCTGGGGCGCCTCAAGCGCTTCGACCGCTTTGCCGTAGTGCTCGAAAGCGAAGGCAAGGAAATCCTCATCTACAAGCATGCCATCGCCACGATTTCTGCGGCTCCTCCTGCGTCCTGAGGCACGGCGCCATGCCGCGGTCTCACTTCTGGCTGTCCTGCTGGCGGCGAGCGTTGCCTGTCGCTCGGCTCCGCCGCCCCAGCCGCCTGCCCGGGAGCCCGTGGGCCGGGCTCCCCAGCCGCTCGTCCTCGACCAGGTCGACCGCTCGTACCTGATCGATCCCCTGGAGGGTTATGCACGCCCGGTGGACCCGGATGTGCGGGACCGCCTGCGCAACGTCTGGCGCGACCTCCTGGAGGAGGGCGACGCCGAGGGAGCGGTGCGGGTGGGCTCCGAGATGCTGGAGGAAGACCCTGAATTCCTCCCCGCCCAGGTGCTCATCGCTCAGGTGGAGTTCGCCGATGGGGAGGACCGCCGGGTGGTCGAACGCCTCCTGCCGGTGGGGGACGCCCTGCCCACCTACACGGCGAGCCAGCTCCTGATCGGCCGCGCGGCCGAGCGTCTGGGGGACGTGCCGCTCGCCTACGCGGCCTATCGCGCCATCGCGCGCAACTCCCTGGCCTTCAAGCGCGCGGGCGAGCTTCACCCCCGGGCCCTGGAGATCGTCTCGAACCGTCTGGACGAGGCCCTCCGCACCCAGAAAGCCGCGGAAGCGGAGACGCAGCTCGGGTTCCTGCGGAGCTGGGCGCCTTCCGAGACCCTCACTTTCGAGGCCGCCCGCAAGGTGGCCCAGGCGCTCGGCGACCGCAGGGGGGAGCTTGCCGCCGTCAAGGAGCTTTCCTCCCGACGGCCGGGCGAGCGGAGCCTCCTGGAACGCCGGGCCGAGCTGGAGCTCGAGGTCGGCGACCCCAGCGCGGGCTTGAAGATCGTCCAGGATCTCGCGGCCCACAACCCCAAGGACCCCGCCATGGCCGAGGCGCTCGAATCAGCCAAGTTCCGCTGGCGGCTCTCCCAACTGCCCGGGGACGTCCAGGAGATTGGGGCCAAGCCCGAGCTCAACAAGGCCGACCTCGCCGTCCTCCTCTACTGGCTCGTGCCCGACGTGCGCAACAGCCGGCCCACGGCCGGGCGCATCGCCACCGACGTGCTCGACAACCGCCACCGGGAGGAGATCGTGCGCGTGGTCAACCTGGGCCTCATGGAGGTGGACTCCACGCTCCACCGCTTCTCGCCTGGCGCCCCGGTGCGGCGCGGCTATGCACTGCGCGTGGTCCTGCGCGCGCTCGCCCGGTCCGGCAAGGGATCCTGCTCGGGCGGTGCCGGCTCCGATACCTGTGCCGCTTCCGTGGCCTGCGGCCTCCTGCCGACCGAGGAAGAGTGTCAGGCGTCGGCCCCGCTCTCCGGCTCCGAAGGGGTCGAGATCCTCCGCCGTAGCCTGAAGCTCCTGGGCGGCTCATGATCTTCACCATCCCGAACCTTCTCACTCTGCTCCGTATGGGGCTCATCCCCCTGTTCATCATCACCCTGGTGAACGGGGAGCCGAAAAAAGCCCTCCTGGTCTTCGTGGTCGCCGGCGTCACCGACGCCCTGGACGGTTTCATCGCCCGCTTCTGGAAGCAGCAGTCGCTGGTCGGTTCCTTCCTCGATCCCCTGGCGGACAAGCTCCTCCTGATGTCCGCCTACGTGGTGCTCTCGATTCCCAGCCTCTCTCACGGCGCGCCGATTCCCCTCTGGGTGACCATTCTGGTCATTACGCGGGACATCCTGCTTGTCACCGTGGCCCTGGTGGTCTTCCTGGCGGTCGGCGTCCGTAAGTTCCCGCCCACGATCCTCTCCAAGATCAACACCCTCTTCCAGGTGGTGGCCGTGGTCCTCGTGCTCCTCGCCAGCACCCTGCCGGAGATCCGGCCCCTCGACCTCGCCGCGGAAACGTGCCTCTACGTCGTCGCGGGTCTGACCCTCGCCTCCGGGCTCGACTACGTCCGCCGGGCGAGCAAGTGGGAGAAGCCGGAGAAACTGGACCGGACGCAGGCATAGAGGCTCCCCCGCCAGGGATTGAAATCCCTGGCAGAGGAGGGCAGGGGAGTGAGGGACTTACCCGCTTCTGGTAACATGGCGGGAGGATTGCTATCCACAATGGCAGACTTCGTTCACCTCCATCTCCACAGCCAGTTCAGCCTCCTCGACGGGGCCAACCGTCTCGACGACGTCATCAGGACCGTGGCCGAGGCCGGCATGCCGGCGGTCGCCCTGACCGACCACGGCAACATGTTTGGCGCCATCGAGGTCTACAACAAAGCGCGGGCCGCGGGCGTCAAGCCCATCATCGGCATGGAAGCCTACGTGGCCCAGGGAAGCCGTCTGGACCGCACTCCGGGCCGCGGCAGCAGCAACCATCTCGTCCTCCTCGCGAAGAATGAGACCGGCTACCAGAACCTCCTCAAGCTCACCTCCGCCTCCTACCTCGAGGGCTTCTACTACAAGCCCCGCGTGGATAAGGAACTGCTGCGCAAGCACAGTGAAGGGCTCATCTGCCTCTCGGCCTGCCTCAAGGGTGAGATCAACGAGCACATCGTCGCCACCCGCGAGAGGGAAGCTGAGACCGCGGCCCGCGAGTTCCTGGAGATCTTCGGAGAAGGCAACTTCTACCTCGAAATGCAGGATCACGGGATTCCCGAGCAGCGGCTCGCGAACGAGGTCGTGCGCCGCATCTCCAAGCGTCTGGGCATCCCCCTGGTGGCCTCCAACGACTGCCACTACCTGAAGAAGGACGACGCCTTCGCCCACGACGTGCTGCTCTGCATCGGCACCCAGAAGACCTTCTCGGACGCCGACCGCCTGAAGTACGCCTCGGACAATTTCTATCTGAAGTCCGCGGAGGAGATGCACAAGATCTTCCCCGACGACCACGAGGCCCTGGAGAACACCCTCGCCATCGCCGAGCGGTGCGACCTCGTGATTCCCACCGGGAGCTTCCACCTGCCGGAGTTCCCCGTGCCCGAGGGCCGCACCCTCCAGGAGTACTTCGAGGAGGTGACCCGGGCAGGGCTGGAAGAGCGTCTCTTCGAGATCCGCAAGCGCCGGGCCCAAGGGCTCGTCCGCCATCCCGACGAGGCCTACGTCCAGCGGCTCGAATACGAAATCCAGGTGATCGAGAAGATGGGTTTCCCAGGCTACTTCCTGGTCGTCTGGGACTTCATCCGCCACGCCCGCGTCAACGACATCCCGGTCGGCCCCGGCCGCGGCTCGGCCGCCGGCTCTGTGGTGGCCTATGCCCTGCGCATCACCGACATCGATCCGCTCCAGTACGACCTGCTGTTCGAGCGGTTCCTGAACCCCGACCGCATCAGCATGCCCGACATCGACATCGACTTCTGCATGCGGCGCCGGGGCGAAGTCATCCACTACGTCGGCGAGAAGTACGGCCGCGACCGCGTGGCCCAGATCATCACCTTCGGGACCCTGGCCGCCAAGGCCGTCATCCGCGACGTGGGCCGCGTCATGGGCCTTCCCTACGTGAAGGTCGACCGGATCGCCAAGATGATCCCGGACATGACCAAGTCCCTCGCCGCGGTCGCCAAGGAAGAGCCGCTCGCCTCCGAGATCGCCAAGGACCCCGAGGTCAAGCAGATCGTCGAGGTCGGCAGCCGCCTCGAAGGGCTCACCCGCCACGCCTCCGTCCACGCCGCGGGCGTCGTCATCACCCCGCGCCCGCTCGCCGAGCTCGTGCCCCTCTACAAGGTCACCAAGGGCGACGAAGAGCAGGTCATGACCCAGTGGGACATGACCATTATCGAGAGCCTCGGGCTCCTGAAGATGGACTTCCTGGGCCTGCGCACCCTCACGGTGATCGACGACGCCGTCAAGATCGTGCGCCAGCAGGGCATTCCCCTGGACCTGAACGAGATCCCCTTGGACGATCCCGAGACCTTCCGCATCTTTTCCGAGGGACGCACGAACGGCATCTTCCAGTTTGAATCCCGCGGCATGACCGACCTGCTGCGCCGGGTCAAGCCCTCGCGTTTCGAAGAGCTCGCCGCGTTGAACGCCCTCTACCGGCCGGGCGCCATGACGCTGATCGACGAATACATCCAGAGGAAGCAGGGAAAAGGGTTCAGCTATCTCACGCCCGAGATGAAGCCGATCCTGGAGGAGACTTTCGGCATCATCGTCTACCAGGAGCAGGTGATGCTGATCGGCGTCGCGGTCGCGGGCTTCAGCATGGCCGACGCCGACATGCTGCGTAAGGCCATGGGCAAGAAGAAGGCCGACGTCATGGCGAAGATGAAAGAGAAGTTCGTCGACGGCGCCGCCGGCCGAGGCATGCCGCGGCAGAAGGCTTCGGAGCTCTGGGACAAGATCGAGCCCTTCGCCGGCTACGGCTTCAACAAGAGCCATAGCGTGGCCTACGCCAACCTGGCATACAAGACCGCCTACCTGAAGGCCCACTATCCCGTGGCCTTCATGGCGGCCATGCTCAACTGCGAGCTCAGCTCGACCGACGGTATCGCCAAGTACACGGCCGAATGCCGCAACATGGGCATCCGCCTCCTGCCGCCGGAGATCAATGAAAGCGGCTGGTATTTCACCGTCGTGGGCGAGGAGGTCCGGTTCGGATTGGGAGCCGTCAAAGGCGTGGGCCAGGGCGCCGTTGAGGAAATTCTCGAAGCCCGCCGCCGCGTCGGCCGCTTCCGCAGCCTCGCCCATCTGGCGACTGAAGTCGACCTCCGCACCGTCAATCGAAAGGTTTTTGAAAGCCTCGTCAAAGCCGGAGCCTTCGACAGCCATGGCGTCCACCGCGCCGCCCTCTGGAATGGGCTCGACCGGCTGCTCGACTGGGCTCAGAAGCGACGCCAGGAACGTGAAGCGGGGCAGCACAGCCTTTTCGGCATGGCCTCCTCTTCCGGGGGAAGCTCGGAGTCCATGGAGCCCGCGCCGGACCTCGCAGCCCGGCCCTGGCCCGAGCGCGAGAAGCTGAAGAACGAGAAAGAGGCCCTGGGCTTCTTCCTCACCGGCAACCCCATCCTCGAATACCAGGAAGCCCTGGAGCGGAGCGTCACCCACACGACGGCCTCCCTGAAAGAGGGTGGCATCGAGGACACCGTCACCGTGGGCGGCATGGTGGCCAACTTCAACCGCGTGAAGATCAAGTCCGGTGCCAATGCCGGCCGCTTCATGGGCCGCTTCGTCCTGGAAGACCTCGAAGGAAGCCTCGCCGTCACCCTCTTCGCCAACCAGCTCCAGCAGTTCGGCCACCTGATCGCCGACGAAGCCGTGATCCTGGTCAAGGGTCAGGTGCGAGAGCGGGGCGGCGAAGTCGAGCTGACCGTCGAAGACGTCACCCCCCTCAAGCAGATCGCCGGACGTCCCTTGGCTGGCGTGGACCTGAAGCTTAATTCTACCCTCTCCCAGAGCCGCATCCTGGCTTTGCGCGACCTGTTGACGCAGCATCCGGGGACCGTTCCAGTTACTTTAGAGATGAAGGTCGGGGATCAGGTCGTGCGGATCAC
>CAXTNS010000431.1:683-6084 GCA_964245465.1 uncultured Thermoanaerobaculia bacterium | reverse complement strand
GAACACGGCGGCGCGGCGGTAGCCGTGAGGCAGGTCCACGAGGCCGCGGGGGGCGCGCAGGAGGCGGGGACGCAGACGCTGGCACTCGCGGCGGGTGGCCTCTCGGATCTGGTCCGGGTTGAAGCGGCCTTCGTCCCCCTCCTGGACTTCGCTGACAGGGAGGGGACAGCGCTTGCGGTCGATCTCTTCGCTCAGGTGCTGGAGGGACCAGAGACGGACGAGGGCGCTCGCGAGGCCGTCGACTTCGGCGTTGAGACTCTTTTCGAGCAGGGCGGCGGCCACGGCCCGGCCGAGGCTCAGGGCCTCCACCTCGGCGTCGGCGATCGTGGAGGGCTGGCTGCGGGTGGCGCGGCGGCGGGCGCAGGCGGCCAGCTCGTCCAGGGCGTCCACGGGCCAGCGGCGGCGCTCGTTCTCCCGCGCCATGCGGAGGAAGATGGGCTGGCCTACCCGCTGGCCCGAGAGGGCGGCCTCCAGGGTGAACTCCCAGCGGTTGATCTGCGCCAGCCGCTCCCCCTCGACGCCCCGCTGCCGGGCGAAGTCGAAGAGCGTGCAGGCGTAGGCGAGGAGGGCCTGAGCCCGGCGGCGCTCGGTGCCGGGCAGGAGCAGCAGGGCGGGCGCGAAGTCGCCGAGGAGATTGCGGGTGATCTCGGCGCAGAGCGTCTCCGCCTTCTCCGCGTCGAAGTCTTCCAGGGGCCGGCTCGCCTCGGTGTCGAGCCGGCTGTGGTGGCTCCGGGCGAGCGAATCCGCCCGCCAATCCTCGGTCCCGGGCCGCTCCTCCCGTGCTTCGGGTCCGGTGCGGAGCGACTGGGGGGACGGAGCCGATCGGGGGCGCTCGTGGTCCGAGGCGCTCATCAGGGTGGGGGCACAGCCGGTCCCGGAGTGACGACTGTAGACGGCATCCTGAACCCGGAGTTCGCATCGGTCGTCCAGGGCCGCGGAGAGTCCGTCTCCCCGAAGCTCAGGGTGAGGGTGGAGCGGGTGGAGGCAGGCTGGCCGGCTACCAGGACCGGTTGAAAACCAAACCCGCAGAACGAATCCAGGGCGCTCGCGCCGAGATTCAGCATCCGGCTCGGATTCGCGGTCACCACCGGCGCTCGGACGCCGCCCTTGGAATCGATGATCCCCTCCAGCGTGATCTTGCCGATCAACCGGGCCTGTTGAGCCACTCCAGGATAGCGAACCGGAATGCTGCGGATGACTACGGGCGCTCCGATTCCGGAGCCGGAAGGCTCCCCGGATTCCCAACTCCAGCCGTTGCCTTGGAGGAGAGCGCCTGCCGGTCCGTAGGCCGAAAGGTCGGCGTGATGGAGAACCGGCGCGAGGTGCTGGGCCGCCTGCCAGTGGCAAACCGCCGTGCTCTCCGCTCCAAGGCCGGCCTCCGCCAAGGCCTTCAGGGCGAGCAGGGTTCCCAGGGGGAGGCCGTCCTGCGCCTTTTTGTCCAAGGCCTGGTTCCAGATCTGGACCGATATCCGCCAGGCCTCCTTCCACTGCTTCGTACGCAGCAGGCTCTCGACCGCGGCCGGCTCTTTCTCCAGGCGAACCAACTGGACCAGCGGCGTCCTGGAGGGGGGATTGATCGCCAACTCGTAAAAGACTGCCACGGGCTCACCCGCTTGCCTCGCCGGCTCGAACCGCCATGTATGGAGGGTTTCCAGCACTTCGTAGACCATCCCGGGCAGACTGCCGATCGCCACCGGATCCCGGAGGCGGCCACTCTCTCCGACGACGGCTTGGAGCAGCAGCCACTTGGGAACCGAGACCTCGCTCAGGCCTTTGGAGATTTCGGGATTCTTCCCCTGGACCTTGCGTGCCGGCTGGACAGAGGCTTTTGGATCGTCGAGGCGGTGGATGGTCACGCCCGCGGGAGCCTCGTTCAACTCGCGCAGGCGGTGGCCCTCCAGGATCTTGGCCGGCTGTCCATAGGCCGACAGTTTCTCCTTCGGGAGTACCTCGCGATCCAGGTTCTGGGCCACTTGCCAGTGCCAGACGGCGTCCTCCTCCCGCCCTAGCCCGGCCTCCGCCAAGGCCAGCCGGGCCAAGGCCGCCGCCAGCTCTCGTCCCAGGAAGCTCTCCCTCAGGAGCTCGATCATCTCCTTGGAAGCGGTCCGGGCCTTCTCCCACTCCCCTTGACGGAGGTGGCCGTCGATCCCCTCGATCCGTTGTCTGGCCTGAACGCGAGCCTCCGGTTCCGTCAGCTCGGGGACTCGCTTGGACGAATCTTCCGAAGGCTGCGGATCCTGCGCTGAAAGGGGAGATGCGAGGAGAGCGAGCGTCAGAGTGCAGCGTGCAACAACAGACATCGTTGGTACTCCTGGGGTTACTCCTGTCTAGGCGAGCAGGCGCAGCAGCTCGCGCTGGGGCTCGCCGCCGGTGATCTCGGGCGCGTCTTGAGTCAAGGCAACGTTGATCTCGCTCCTCACTCCGAAGTCGCCGGTGAGGTAGACGCCGGGCTCGATGGAGAAGCCCGTCATGGGCAGCAGGAGGCGCGTGTCGTGCGTCTCCAGGTTGTCCATGTTGGCCCCCTGGCCGTGATCGGTAATGCCGATCGAGTGGCCGGTGCGGTGGATGAAGGAGTCGCCGAAGCCCGCCTTGCGAATGAATTCGCGGGCGGCGTCGTCCACCTCGAAGCCCCGCACGGGCTCGTGGGGGAAGCGGCTTTTCACCAGCTCCCAGGCGGCGTCGCGGCCGCCGGTCACGACATCGAAGACCTCCTGCTGCCGGTCCGTGGGCGCGGCGTCGCAGACCCCGATCCAGGTGATGTCGGCGTAGACGCTCGCCGGCTGCTTCTCCTTGGCCCACAGGTCGATCAGCAGGAAGTCCCCCTTGCGGATGGGGGAGGACACGCCCGGACCGGGCTGGTAGTGCGGATCGGCGCTGTGGGCGTTCACGCCCACGATAGGATCGGACTCGGTCCACAGGCCGGCGAGGTCCATGGCGTCGAGGATGAAGCGCTGGACGGCGTACTCATCGATCTCGTCGCCCCGCCGCAGGGCGTCGGCCACCTTGTGGAAGGCTTCGAGGGCGATGCGGTGGAGATGGACGTTGGCCCGGCGGTGCCCTTCGAGCTGCTCCTGGGTCCAAGTGGCGGCGAAGCGCTGGGCGAGGTCGGCGGACGAGGCGAGCTCGACCCCCGCGGCCCGCACGAGCTCGGCCGTGCCGGCGTCGAGGCGCGAGACCGAGGGCAGCTCGTTGTTGGGGCTGTACTGGGCCGCCAGCTTCTTGAAGCCGGAGACGAGCTTCGCCATTTCCTCGCGGTGCTTCTGCCAGGTGAGGTAGACCGACTTCGAGCCCGGCAGGTGGTCGAGCATGGCGGGCTCCAGGGCGTGGACGAGCTTTTTCGGCTCCCCTTCGCGGGGCACCAGGTAGTAGCAGCGGCGGGTTACCAGCTTGCCCTCCCCCGAAAGGCCCAGGAGGTCCATCCCGATGGGGTCGTTCTGCTGGAAGCAGGCGAAGAACCAGCCGTCGAGGCCGGCTTCGGCCAGGGCGGACTGGATGGCGGGAATCCGTTCGGCCAGCATGGCACCTCCCTCTAGAGGGGATGGATGGTATCAGAGGCACCCCGCTACAATCCCTCGCCGTGAAGGCCTTCTACACCGACCACTTCGTCCTCCCCCTGCCCGAAGGGCACCGGTTCCCCATGGAGAAGTACCGTCTCCTCCGGGAGCGGGTGCTGGCGGCTGGAGTGGTGGCGCCGAAGGACCTGCTCGTCCCCCACGCGGCCACGGACGAGGAGATCCTGCGCGTCCACGATCCCGAGTACCTGCGGCGGATCCGGAGCGGCGAGATGGAGCGGGCCGAGATGCGCCGGATCGGCTTCCCCTGGTCGCCGGAGATGGTGGAGCGCTCGCGCCGGTCGGCCGGCGCCACGATCGAGGCCTGCCGCCTGGCGCTCGAAGAGGGCGCGGCCGTGAACCTCGCCGGCGGCACGCACCATGCTTTCCGTGACCGGGGAGAGGGGTACTGCGTGTTCAACGACGCCGCCGTCGCCGCCCGCGCTCTCCAGGCCGAGGACCGGGTCGAGAGGGTGGTGGTCGTCGATTGCGACGTCCATCAGGGCAACGGCACGGCCGCCATTTTCGAGGACGATCCGACGGTCTTCACCTTCTCGATCCACGGCCGCAACAACTTCCCGTTCCACAAGGAGCGGAGCGACCTGGACGTCGAGCTGCCGGACGGTACGGCCGACGCGGAGTACCTGGCGGCCCTGGAAGAGGGGCTGGAGCGGGCGCTGGAAGGGGCCCGGGCTGAGATGGCCATCTACGTCTCGGGGGCCGACCCCCACGAGCGCGACCGTCTGGGGCGGCTCAAGGTCTCCCGCGCGGGCCTGCTCGCACGGGACCGGCTGGTCTTCGAGCGCTGCGGACAGGCGGATCTCCCCGTGGCCGTGGTCATGGCGGGCGGCTACAACGCGGACGTGGCGGAGACGGTCGAGATCCATCTCCAGACGGTGGCGGAAGCCAAGAGATATTCAGAAGAGTGGGCGGGCGTGTCCATTGAGTACAATTCCCCCGGTTTCACGACCTAGAAAGGAACGACCCATGACTCCCATTCGTCGCACGATATATACCGCCCTCCTGCTGGCGGCCGTGCTCGCCGGCCCGCTCCACGCCGCGGAAGAGGGGCGGCTCCTCGTCACCGTGACGGACGACGACTCCGGCACGCCGATCGAAGGCGCCAGCGTCGTCCTCGTCCGTCCGGGCACGAGCTACAAGCTGGAGAAGAAGACCGACAAGAAGGGCCAGGCTCAACTGCTCGTCCTGGACGCCACTCAGGAGTACCAGATCCGCGCCGAGAAGGCCGGGTACAACCCCTTCGAGGGGCCGGTCAAGCCCAAGATCGCGGACACCCTCCGCCTGACGTTCACGTTGACCAAGGCCGCCCCGGCGGCGGCGAACCCGAACGCGCCGCAGGAGCTGTCGGGCACCGACAAGGCCATCCTCGCCTATAACGAGGGAGTCGAGAAGCTGAAGGCCGGCGACTTGGCCGCAGCCCTCCCCAGGTTCGAGGAGGCGGTCAAGGAGAACCCCGATCTGCCGGAAGCGCAGGGCGCGCTCGCAGAGGTCTATATGGAGCTCAAGCGGTATGGCGACGCCCTCGCCGCCGCGGACCGCTACCTAACCGTCAAGCCCGGCGACGTCCGGGGCCTGCGGAACCGCTATGATGCGCTCAAGGCGGCGGGGGACGACAAGGCGAAGGAGGCTCTCGAAGCCCTCCGCGCGGCCGACCCCAAGAGCGCCGATACGGCCGTGCGCTACTTCAACGAGGGCGCCGAGCGGACCCGCTCCGGCCAGTACGACGACGCGGCCGTCTTCTTCGAGAAAGTCGTCGAGATCGCGCCCGAGGACCCCAAGTTCGCCAAGGCCCATTACGTCCTGGGACTCTCCTACGCCAAGGACGAAGC
>CAXTNS010000431.1:0-673 GCA_964245465.1 uncultured Thermoanaerobaculia bacterium | reverse complement strand
GGGCAGACCGGCCGCCGTGCGCGGGTCTGGGTGTCCAACGCGCTGATCATCGACGTCGGCGTCCCCGAGCAGGTGCAGGACGCGACGCAGAGCGGCTTCAGCGAGGGCAAGGCGGTCCCCGTCACCTTCGCCCTGCCGGTGCGCGCCGATGATCCGCCGAAGTTCAGCGCGCCCGAGGTCAACGATTTCGTGAAGAAATTCAGCGAACTCGTCGATAACTATTCCAAGGCCGTCAAAGCCAAGGACGAAGCCAAGAAGGCCCAGGCCCGCTAGCAACTGCAGACGTTCATCCGGCTCTCGCCGGCCGACTCTGACGCGGAGACGGCCAAGCAGATGCTGGATTATCTGAAGTAGGGGCGGCCCCGCGTGGCCGCCCTTTTTCCCATCCCGCGTGGTCGCCCTTTTTCCCATCCCGCGCGCCGCCTGTCCCATCCCAGGCGCCGCCTGTCCCATCCCCGGCTATCCCCCCCCAGGCGGGCCACATGGGGCCGCCCCTTCACCGGCAGCCGCTGCAACGCCTCGCACCCCGGCTCCGGGGTGCGGTTCTCCAGCGTCAGGGTGCCGCCGTGGGCCTCGGCGATCTGGCGGGAGAGGGCGAGGCCGATGCCGCTGCCGCCGGGCTTGGTGGTGTAGAAGGGGACGAAGAGGTTCTCCGTGTTGGAGAGGCCCGTCC
>CAXTNS010000430.1:5749-6085 GCA_964245465.1 uncultured Thermoanaerobaculia bacterium | reverse complement strand
ACCTGGGACGAGGCGGCGTCGGCCTTCACCCGCACGGGCGACGCGCCCGGGAAGCTGCGCACGCGCTACAAGCCGGACGAGTTGCGCATCGTGGACGGCGGCCTGCCCGCGGTCCCCAGCCTACCCGCGGGCCGGTCCGTCTGGCGCTATCTCGCGCTGGAGTCCGGCGCCGTCCCCGAGCCCCAGGGCCGTCCCGCCTGGACGGTCGAGGGAAGGCTCCTGCCGCCTCTGCCGGACCCTGACCGCGTGGCGCCGCAGGAGGGGCGCTACAGCCAGGGCGGCCGGCGTATCCTGGGACGGGGGCGCCTGGACCTGAGCGCTTTCGACGACGCCGTC
>CAXTNS010000430.1:0-5739 GCA_964245465.1 uncultured Thermoanaerobaculia bacterium | reverse complement strand
GTCTTTGCCTATCCGCCCGAGGCCAGGGTCTGGTTCGCCTGGGAAGAGCGGCACGCGCCCTCCGTGCTCGTGCGCCTCCAGACCACAGCTCCCGGGGAAGGGATCGATCCGGCCGTGCTCGACCGGGTCTGGCAAGGCATTCAACAAGTGCGGCCGGCGGGCGTGCGCGCCCTGCTGGCCGTGGACGAAGAAATCGTACGAGGAGCATGAGCCATGGGAGATCTGGCGACGAAATTCGGCGGCAAGCAACCCGGAGAGCTGATCCAGGCCAAGGACTGGAACGGCCTGATCGACGGCATCGAGGCCATGGAGACGGCCTTGGATACGCGCGTCAAGACCCTGGAGACGCAGGTCAACGAGAGGCTGGCCGCTCTGGACCAGAGGGTCGGGTTCCTCACTGCCGGGTTCAGGGACCTCACGAGCACGGTGGACCTCCTGCTGGGGCAGGCGAGACGGGTCAGCCTCCGGACCAGCCGGGTGCGGTACGCCATCGGCGAGTTGGCCGAGATCACGGCCCGGGTCACCGACGCCCGCGACAACCCGCTCGCCGAGACGGCGCGGCCCTGGGTGGACTTCATCTCCTCCTGGGGCCACCTGCGGCCCGTGGAGGGGTTCGTGAGCATCGCCGGCACGGGCGACCGCACCCTCTCCGTGCAGGTGAACGCCCAGGGTGAAGCCAGGGTTCAGCTCCGCTCCGAGCACGCCGAAGGGTTCACGACCGAGGCCGAGACCCACGTCGCGACCGCCCTCACCACCGTCCTGCCGAACACCAACAAGAGCGTGCTGACCCACATCCTGGAGGCAAGCACGCCCATGGAGGCCAACCTCCGGGGCGCCTTCCAGGTGGTGAGCCAGGAGTACGACCGGGTCGACGCGGTCAACGTCCGCGACTACGTCGACACCTACTTCGTCCGCAATCCCACGCGCGTGGTCGGCAAGCTGCCGGCCCTCTCGCACGATACCTGGCGCGACTACCGCTCGACCATTCTCGCCGTCGTCAAGGGCGACAGCGATCCGAGCACCCCGGAGCCCGGCCAGGGCGTCTGCTCCATCCAGGTGACCTTCCGCGACTGGATCGGCCCCTGGATCCACCTCGACTATCTCCCCAAATTCAAAGACATCGTCTCGGATATGGGCAACGTGTTCCAGAACAACGTCGGCAAGGACTTCGCCGAGACCACGGTCCGCTTCAAGGACAAGCTCACCGAGCGCGTCAAGGACAAGGGGTTGATCGGCCGCCAGCGCGACTTCCAGGCCGCGTTCACCGCCCTGGACAACCTCTCCGGCGCCGCCGCGGGCCGGCCCGCGTTCGTCGGTGACGCCGCGCGCTCGATCCGGGGCGCGGTCAGCCTCCAGCAGACCCTGGAGACGTCGGAGGTCCTCCAGCTCACTTCGACCTCGCAGGCCGGTCTGGAGGCCCTGACCGGGGTCGCCGTGCAGTCGCAGGCGGTCGCCTCGGTCGCCCAGGAAGAGGTCGCCAGGGTCCGTGTCGAGCACCAGAGGCTCCGCGACGACCTCACCCGCGAGGACGGGCCGATCTCCACCCTGAGCAAGACGGTGAGCAACTTCTCGGGCCGGATCGAGCAGATCGACCGGAACGTGACCGGCAAGGCGGACCAGAAGTTCGTCACCGGGCTGTTCAACCTGAACCCCTGACGGAGAAGAGCATGGCCGACGACCAGGATCTGCTCCGCGAGGTTCGCGCGCTACGGGAGACCGTTGCGGCGCTCCAGCGGTATGTGGGGGAGCGCCAGCGGATCACTCTGAGGACCCTCCAGGCAGGCCCCTTCCTTGGCCAGCCGGTCAACGTCGTCGCGGCTGTCGCCGGCTCCGGCGGCGCGCCCCGCGTGAACGTGCCGGTGACGTTCACCACCACCTGGGGGCGGCTGCGGGCTGTCGAGGATTTCCGCCTGCGCGAAGCGAGCGGTGTCACCGTGCGGACGGACGGCGAGGGCCAGGCCCGCGTGATCCTTCTGCCACCCTCCTCGGGAGACGTCACCGCGGCGCAGCAGGACGCCCTGGAGACCGCCCTCCGTCTGCTGGACCGCACCGCTCCCACTCCAGCGGTGGCGGCGGACGGGCTGCGCGAGTTGGCCCGGCAATATCGCCTGGACGGCAACGCCGAGATCCGGCAGGCGATCGATCTCTATCTCCAGGACTTCGGACAGCGGTGGCGGGACTCGTTCGAATCGCGGGTCTACGCGGTCTGGCCGGCCTTCGACACCACGGTCTTCGCCTTCGCCCGGGACGCCAATCCGGATGACGAGGACGTCCTGGACACGGCCGTGCTGGCCACCGCCGCTCTCCCCCTGCGCTTCAAGGACTGGCTCGGCCCCTGGCTCCAGGCCCTGGCCCGGGTGATGGGGGAGGAAGACAGCCTGGAGGGGGACCTGCGGGGCGCCCGCGGCCGGTTCCGGGAGCCGGACGCCCTCGTGGGCCACGTCTACGGCAGGGTCCAGCTCTTCCTCGACAATCAGAAGGGGATCGCCGGGGAGTTGGCCGGCCGCCGGGCGGCCGATACCTCCCTGCGCAACTTCCTCGACGACGGATTGCCGGACCTGCCGAAGGAGGTCCGGTCCGGCGTCCTCCAGGGGGTCGAGGCCGCTTCCGGCACTCTCAAGGGCACGGGCGCGGGAGTGCTTGCCGCGGTGGGGCAGACCCGCAAGGCCCTGACCCGGACCATCGACCTCAAGATCGCTGACGTGCCGAAGGTGGACCTGACCGGGGTGACGGGCCGTATCGATCAACTCGCCGGCCAGATCTCCATCAAGGCCGACGCCACGGTGATCGAAGGGCTGCGCGCCGAGGTCCAGACCTCGCTGGCCACGAAGGCCGACCGCGCCACTTTCGACACCCTGAACACCAATTTCAACCGGGAGGTCGGCAGGCTGAACGACAGGCTGGGGCAGATCGGCACCTCGGTGAATCGTGTATCGACGGACCTCACGGCCTTCAATACCGACCTGAACACGAAGCTCTCGGCCAAGGCCGACGCCACGGCGATCGAAGGGCTGCGCACCGAGGTCAGAACCACGCTGGCCACGAAGGCGGACCGTACCGCCGTGGATACGTTGAATGCCAATTTCATCAAGGAAATCGGCTCGCTGAAGGACACCACGGTCAAGCTGAACGAAGGGCTGGTCCGGGTCGACACCTCGGTGGGGCGGATCGACACGACCCTCAAGAATCCCCAGATCTTCCGGCGCGTTGACCCGTCCGGTTGAGGATCCCCCAATGCCCGCGCCACGCGCCATCGTCTCTACGACTCCCGGAGGGAGCGGTGCTCCCCTCGGCTCCCGCCTCGTGATCTCTCCGGTGGGAACGCCGCCGCTGCGCACCTTCCGCGAGGTTCTCTACCTGCGGCTCACGGCCGGGGGGCTCGCCGAGGAGATCGCTCTCGATCCGGCGGCCACGGTGTTGCGGGCGCGTTTCGAGCCGCTGGAGTACGACGCCCTGAAGCCGGGCGCTCCCATGGCTCCGGCGAACGTCCGGGCCGTGGACGGCGCCCTGGTCGTCGAATTGGATGCGCCGCGCCGGCTCCTTTTCGTCAAGCTGGCGCCGCAGAAGTTACCGGCGTCGGATTTCACGCTCCTCGTCCACCGGCTGGATGGGCAGGCGATCGCGGAGAAGCCCACGGTCACCGCCGCTCAATCTCCCGCGCAGACCTTCCACTTCGACTTCACGGACGCGCGCTTCGCTCTGCGCCTCCGGGACTCGAAGGGCCAGAGCGTCTCCCTGGCCACGGCCGACGTGCTCGCCGTGAACGTGCAGGCCGATCCCGCGGGAACCCGTCTTGGCATCGCCCCGCTCCCCGATCCAGCCCAGCCCGGCGTCGATCCCCTGGCCGCGCCCGCCCTCT
Source organism: uncultured Thermoanaerobaculia bacterium (assembly GCA_964245465.1). GTDB lineage: Bacteria > Acidobacteriota > Thermoanaerobaculia > Multivoradales > UBA5704 > DATARR01. Next base: position 1,880 of record CAXTNS010000430.1, on the reverse strand, counting down.
TCTGGCCGGGACCCGGAGACGCCGCCCCAACGGTCGAGGTCGATGCGGGCCCGGCGCTCGCCGAGACGCTGGAGCGCCAACTCGCAAGGCTGACGACGCTGCCGGCCGGTGTGGACGTCGCTCTGGTGATCGCCGCGGACGCCCCTTGCCGGATCGTCCTACAGGCGCTCGACCTCCCCTACCGGCTGGTGCGCCTCTCCCTCGGCTCCGGCACCGGCAAGGAGGTGGTGCGTTTTGCCGGCGGCGCGGCGGACCGGCCCCTCCTCCTCCAACTCCCCGGCGGCGCCAAAGTCACCTCGGCGATGCTCGAGACCCTGCCCAGCCTGCGCGTCGACCGGCCGGTCTCCGGAGGGGCGGAAATGGCGGCTGAAGAACCCGCGGAGCAGACCGGGGTCCGTGTTGACGGCCGCGCCTGGATCGCCCAGCGATCAACGCCGCTCGAAGCCGTCTCGGTCCTCGGGATCGCGGTCGGCCTTCTGGGGCTCACCCAAGGGACAGAGCTCACGCTTGAGCTGAGGGAAGACCACCAGGGAGAGCCCACGGGCCGTACGGTGGCGGCAGGGAGCCTGACACTCGGACCGGCCGGCCGCCGCGCCTGGTCCACGGTCTTCCTGCGCGCCCCCGTGATCCTCCCCGCGCAACCCTGCTGGCTCCTCCTGACCGCTGCGGGGGGAGAAGCCGTCTGGCTCGCCCGGAGCGGCGAGACCGGCGTCCGCATCCTCGACCGGTCCGAAAGCCCCTCCGCGCGCAAGGCCGGCGTCGAAGGGCTGGAGGCCCTGCACCGGCTGCTGATCGCGGAAGCCCGCCAAACGGAGACCTCGGAGACGACTCCCACGCTGGAGCTGCGCCTCGGAGGCTCCCCCGTGCCTGAAGTGGCGGGAGGAGAGAGCGACCGGAAGAGTTTCGATCTCGCGGGAGCCTTGACCCGCTATCTCGCCGGCCGGCCCGCGACCTCCCCCCAGGACGTTCCCCTCGACTTCACGTCCGCCGTGCCGGGCTCGCTCACCGTCTACCCGCCGCGGATCACCTATGAGCCGGGCTGAACGGCGCCGGTAGAGCCTGAAACGGGGCAGTTGAAGCCTGAAATGAGCCATTCCAACAGGCTGAATTGATCGGTGTGCACCGCCACGACGTCGTCGGCTCGCGGTGCAGACAGGCCCGGCGCAGCCGAGCGGATCCGCTCTACAATCCCTTCTACCAGCGGATCGGGAGCCTCCAGCGTGATCTTGAGCTATCCCAACAGGCCCACTCCCAGCACGGCCAGGGCGGCCAGGGCCGGAGCCGGGCGCCGCTGGTAGCGTCCGCTCACCTGGACGCCGAACAGGACGGCCATCACCGGCAGGCTGTGGGAAAAAGCGGCGCAGGCGGCCATGATCGCCCAGCACATGGCCACGCAGCTCAGGCCCGTGGTGAGGCCGTAACGGGCGCAATCCGCGTCCGCCCGCCAGCCGCGCGGGGCCAGGGGCACGGTGCGGTGGCAGCGCCGGAGCCGCCGCAGCTTGGCCGGAGAGACCTCCCACAACGCCGCCACAGCCAGGACCGCGCCCACCGCGACCTGCCAGCCCACGAGCGAAGACAGCAGCTTCCAGCCCCCGGCGATGCCGGCCTGGACGGCGATCCAGACGGCGAGATAGCCGGTCAGGAACGCGGCGATGGCCCGGTGGCGGCGCCGCCACAGGCTGGAGACGGCCACGTGGCGGACGTTGGCCACGGTGAGGGGGAGCATCATGGCGATCACCATGGCGACCATCCCAAGCAGGCCGTGCCCCTGGCCTCCGCCATGAGCCATTCCGGTGTGGGCCGCGTGCGGAAGGGCCATGCCGGCCAGGAGCCCCCAGGCCAACACGGCCACCGCCAGGACCCACCATTCCGGATGGCGC
>CAXTNS010000429.1:0-6093 GCA_964245465.1 uncultured Thermoanaerobaculia bacterium | reverse complement strand
CCGCCTACGGCGACTTCCCGCCGGGGCGCCCGCTCACGGGCAGCGTCACCACCCGCCCCGGCCGCCGCCTCGCCGGCCGGCTGGTCTACGACCTCGACGAGAGCGAGACCACGGAGACGCTCGACGCCCCATCCCAGGGCGTGGACTACACCATCCCCTTCGGCCTGATCGCCTCGATCGTGCCCCCCGGCCGCGAAGAGCGCGGCGCCCAGCGCGGCAGGGTGACCCTCCAGGACGGCGAAGAGCTGCAACTCGAGCGCACCGGCGACCTCGGCGAGGGGAATGCCGGCCTGCTGATCTTCGTCGACGGCCGTCAGCGCCCCGAGTACGTGCCCTGGACCGACGTCGAGCAGGTCGACTTCAACCGCCCGCCGGCGATGTACCCGCCGCCCGGCGGGCGCTAGATCCGTCAAGCCCAGCCCAGGTCTCGCCGCCGTCTCCGCAAACTCTTTCGCGCCCGTCCGGAGCACGATTCCGCCCGATCCGAAAGCTTTCGAGGTCACATCCTCTTCCACCCGCCCCTCCGGGTCTCCTTTTCCGCCCGATGGAAGGCCTTTTTTCCCCGGCTTGCGCAGGATTGAGGCCGGCAGGCGCATTGCCGGGACCGGCAGGCGCATCATCGGGGCCGGCTTGGTGAAGACCGCCGCCAGCTTGCGCATTGCCGGAGGCGGCTTGCGTGCTGCCGGGATCAGCTTGCGCACTACCGGGGGCGGCTTGGTGAAGGCTGGCCCCGATTTGCGGAGGACCGGGGTCGGCTTGCGTACTTTTGACTGCATCCGAGGCTCCGCCGGGCTCATCCGGATCGCCGTCGAGCGCGCGGACGGGGGCTTCCGGGATGCAGACGGCCGATCCCGGCCTCCCGCTGCGCCGAGTCAACCGTCCATCGCCCTCTCTACGCGAACCGCCTACCGCGCCCGGCCTGCATTGACGAGGATCAGGAACAAGCGTAAGATGAAAACTACATGAAATCAACAAGTTACCTTGGCGGATGGTTTGAGCGCAGGGCTCGCCGGAAAGCAGGGAAGCCATGTCGGAAGGTATGGTGATGGTGCCGCGTGGCCGCCGAACAAATCGATCGAGCGGACAACCGCTTCACTAGCTTGGCATGCGATGAAGATCCTTCAGCCCCATGAGCCCTTGGCGGTCGCTCTCGTAGAGGCGATCCGGAGTGGCGATCACTCTGCGTTGCGGGACATCCTCAAGGCGCATCCTGCGCTTGCGGAGGCTCACATTGGCGATGCCGCTCCTGGTGGAGTGACGCGCTCGCTGCTGCACGTAGCGACGGATTGGCCGGGTCACTTTCCCGAGTGCGGAGCCACGATCCGGCTGCTCGTGGCGGCAGGTGCCGACGTGAACGCCCGATGCACCGGCGCGCACAGGGAGACTCCCCTCCACTGGGCGGCGAGCTCGAACGATCTGGAGGCGCTCGACGCTCTGCTCGAGGCGGGAGCCGATCTCGATGCATCAGGAGCCGTGATTGCAGGGGGTACCCCACTCACCGATGCCGTCGCCTTTGCGCAGTGGGACGCCGCTCGACGGCTGGTTGCTCGTGGGGCGGCGCTCCGATTCGCGGAGGCAGCCGCCTTGGGAGTGCTTGCCAGGATCGAGGAGCAACTCCAAGCTTCGCCTCCGAACACGCCCGAGCTGAACGTTGCCTTCTGGTATGCATGCCACGGGGGCCAGATCGAAGTGGCCGAACGCCTCCTTGAGAAGGGGGCGAGCATCGATTGGCTGCCGCCATGGGAGCACCTTACCCCTCTCGATGCAGCGGAGCGGAACGGGTTCGGAGCCATGGCCGAATGGCTGCGCGAGAGGGGAGGCGAATCGGCGCTCCGCACCTCTGAACGGAGCGGCGCCCAATGAACGGCCATGAAATGAAGAGTGCGAGCTGAGGAGTATCAAGCCACTCCTTCAGGGTGCGTGGGTCTTACAATGAAAAAAATAGCAACGCTGTTCTTGTCAGCCCTCTGCTTCTTGCCGGTCTTACTGGTGGCGCGAAAAAAAGAAGCCTCTCTTGTTTTTACGCATGTCACGGTCATTGATGTAACGGCCAAGGATCCTGGCCGCGCTTTGAAGCCTGACCACACGGCGGTCATCATGGGCAGCCGCATCACGGCCATTGGCAAGACGGGCAGAGTCCGCGTACCGGCAGGGGCACGGGTGGTTGACGCTTCAGGCAAATTCTTGATTCCCGGGCTGTGGGACATGCACGTCCACACCTTGGTGGAGGGCAGGCCCGACTACTTCTTCCCGTTGTTCATCGCCAATGGCGTCACCGGCGTGCGCGACATGGGCGGCTCTCTCCCATTGGAACAGATCCAGCACATCCGCGGGGAGATCGCCGCCGGGAGAATTTTAGGCCCGCGATTCGGCGCGGTGGCGGGCAGGATTTTGGACGGGCCCGGCGGACGGCTCGACGTGGGGGTGAGCGTGTCGACCCCCGGCGAAGGGAGGCAGATCGTCCAGTCGTTCAAGCGGCAGGGCGTGGACTTCATCAAGGTGTACAACCTGCTTCCTCGCGACGTTTACCTCGCCATCGTTGACGAAGCGAAGAAACAAGGGTTGCCCGTCGCCGGCCATACGCCGTTTTCGATGACCGCGGCCGAGGTCTCGGACCTGGGGCAGAAGACGATTGAGCACACCGCGGATTTGTTCACCTCCTGCTCGCGCGACGAGGCGGCGTTGAGGCAGGAGTTACGGGAGCGGGCGCAGGCGCAGGTAAAGGCGGGAGGCGACTCGAACGCCGCGCGGATGCCCGTGGAAATGAAGGCCATCGCTGGTTACGACGAACAGAAAGCCGCGGCCTTGTTCGCGCGTTTTGCCCGCAACGGCACATGGCTGTGCCCGACGCTCGCCGTCCGGCGCACGTCCACGTTTGCGGACCTTGGGCAACTCGACGCCGACGGCCGGTTGAAATACATTCCGCCGTCCGTCCGCGAAAGTTGGCGCAATACGTTCACTCAGCGCATCGCTCCTTCAAGTGACGTGGAGCAGAGGAAGATGCGCTTTCAAAAGACGCTCGAAATCGTTGGCGCGATGCACCGGGCGGGGGTTGGGATTCTGGCGGGGACGGACATCCTCAACCCGTATGTCCTCCCCGGCTTCAGTTTGCACGACGAGCTTGCGCTGCTCGTCCAGGCCGGGCTTACGCCCATGGAGGCACTGCGAGCCGCTACCGTCAAGCCGGCGGAGCTCCTCAAGCTGTCGAGGTCGCTTGGTACCGTCGAAAAGGGAAAGATCGCCGACCTGGTGCTGCTCGAAGCGAATCCGCTCGAAAACATAGCCAACACACAACGCATCAGCGCAGTGGTGGTGAACGGCAGATATTTGCCGAAGGCAACATTACAAAATATGCTGGCCGCGGCCGAAGCTCAGTGATTCCTTGAGGAGAGTTTGCATGGGCCTGGATAGTTCCGATGCCCAACCTGATGAGGAGCATGATGTTCGCGATCAAAGCCGAGGTTGGCGATCCGGGGGCGGAGACGTTCGCGTTCAGCGCGCAGAAGACGATGTATGGTGGCAAGCACATCGCCGCAGGCGATACGATCTTCGTCTTCGCGAGCGAGAACGAAGGCGGGCCAGGTCAGGCTTCAGGGCGAGTAAATTTCCGCGATTTCTGTCTCCATCATGGCTAACATGTGAATCCTTTCAGGGTCTTTCAGGGTTATGGGTCAACGCAGTAAAACCGAAGGCACGAATCTCTTTCGCAAGGCCGGTGCCAATTGGAATCGAGCCGTTTTTCGAGGCGGACGGCGACTTTCGACGGGTTTCGATACGCCAGGAGACGTCGCCCTTGTGTCGAGCGATGTCGGAAGCCTTGCCCTGGCTGGCCATCCATCTGCTAAACTTTTCCCTGGACGTCACCTCCAGGAGGATTCATGGTCCGCACCCGCTCCACCCACGTTTTGGCCGTCCTCTGGGCCGTTCTCGGTTTCACTTCGTCGCTGTCCGCGGTATCCGCGGCGTCCGCGGATTCGCTGCAGCCGCCGGTGGCCAGGAAGGCCCCCCATACCACGCAGATCCACGGCGAGACCCTGGCCGACGACTATTACTGGCTGCGCAACAAGGGCACGCCGGAGGTGGAGTCGTATCTCAACGCCGAGCTGGCCTACGCGGAAGCCTTCATGAAACCCACGCAGGCGCTGCAACAGAAGCTCTACGACGAGATGCTGGCGCGCGTCCAGCAGACGGACGTCGACGTGCCGTTCCTGGACCGCGGCTACTTCTATTACACGCGGACGGAGGAGGGAAAGCAGTACCCCATCCATTGCCGCAAGAAGGGCTCGCTGGAGGCGCCGGAGGAGGTGATCCTCGACGTCAACCAGCTCGCCGAGGGAAAGCCGTTCATGGCCGTGGGCTGGCGCACCGTGAGCCCGGACGGCAACCTCCTCGCTTTCCACACCGACGAGACCGGCTTCCGGCAGTTCACGCTGCACGTCAAGGACCTCCGCACGGGACAGCTCGGGCCGGAGGCGATTCCACGGGTGACGAGCTTCGATTGGGCGGAGGATGGCAAGACCCTGATCTACGCCGTCGAGCATCCGCAGACCAAGCGCTCGTACCAGGTCTTCCGTCACGTTCTCGGAGAAGCCAAGGACGACCTCCTGTACGAGGAGAAAGACGAGCGCTTCGACGTCTTCGTGAACAAGTCGCGGGACCGCCAGGTGCTGTTCGTTCAGTCGGCCAGCCATACCACGTCCGAGGTGCGCTACCTCCCCGCCGGCCGGCCCACGGCGGAGCTGAAGCTCATCGCCGCCCGCGAGCAGGACCACCAGTACGACGTGGACCATCGCCCGGGCGAGTTCTGGATCCGGACCAACGACAAGGGCCGCAACTTCCGGCTGGTTGTGGCGGACGAGAAGGACCCGTCGCGCGCCCACTGGCGCGAGGTCGTGCCGCATCGGGAAGACGTGATGCTGGAAGGCGCGGACCTGTTTCAGAGCTTCTACGTCGTGTTCGAGCGCGAGTCCGGCGTTCTGCACCTGAAAGTGACGGAGCTGCCGAGCGGCAAGTCTCACCGCATCGAGTTCCCCGAGCCGGCCTACATCGCCTTTCCGGGCGCCAACCGCGAGTTCGGCGCCAAGACCTATCGTTTCAATTATCAGTCGCCGGTCGTCGCGCAATCCATCTACGACTATGACCCGGTGCGCCGCGAGCGGAAGCTCCTGAAGCAGGTGGCGGTGCTCGGCGGTTACGATCCTTCGCGCTATCGCGTCGAGCTCACGAAGGCCACCGCGCCCGACGGCGTGCAGGTGCCGATGTGGCTGCTCTACCGCAAGGACCTCCAGAAGAACGGTACGAATCCCGTCCTGCTCTCCGCCTACGGCTCGTACGGCGCGTCGTCGGCCGCCAACTTCAATCCGGCCCTGTTCAGTCTGATCGACCGCGGCGTGATCTATTCCATGGCGTACATCCGCGGCGGCGGCGAGCTCGGCAAGAAGTGGCACGACGACGGGCGGATGATGAAGAAGAAGAACACGTTCACTGATTTCATCGCCGCCGCCGAGCATCTCATCGCCGCGAAATACACGAGCAAGGACCGGCTGGCCATCGCCGGCGGCAGCGCGGGCGGCCTGCTGATGGGAGCGGTGACCAACATGCGCCCCGACCTCTTCAAGGTGGTGATCGCGTACGTGCCGTTCGTGGACGTGATCAACACCATGCTGGATGAGAGCCTGCCGCTCACCGTCGGCGAGTTCGAGGAGTGGGGCAATCCCAAGATCGAAGCCGAATACCGCTACATGAAGAGCTACAGCCCTTACGACAACGTGGAGGCCAAGCCGTATCCCATCCTCCTCGTCAAGAGCAGCTACAACGACTCGCAGGTGATGTACTGGGAGCCCGCGAAGTACGTGGCCAAGCTGCGGGCCCTGAAGACGGACACGAACCCGCTCCTCTTCCGCATCAACATGGACCCGGCGGGTCATGGCGGCAAGAGCGGGCGCTACGACCGCCTGCGCGAGACGGCCTTCGACTACGCGTTCCTGCTCTGGCAGCTCGGAGTGGAGAAGGGGCAGTAGGGGCGGCCCCGTGGGGGCGGCCCCCCCCCCAAAATGCCAGAGCGTCAAAGCCCGCGGAAGCGCGCCCCCGCCC
>CAXTNS010000428.1:3755-6118 GCA_964245465.1 uncultured Thermoanaerobaculia bacterium | reverse complement strand
CAGCAGAGAGTCCATGCCGTCCAGGTACTTCAGGGGAACCGGGACGCCGATCACCGGCAGCGGGGTCAACGCGGCCACCATGCCGGGCAGGTGGGCGGCGCCGCCGGCCCCGGCGATGATCACCTCGACCCCCCGCTCCTCGGCACCCTTGGCGAGCTCGGCCATCCAGTCCGGCGTGCGGTGGGCGGAGACGACGTGGCATTCGTGGGGCACGCCGAACCGGGTGAGCATCTCGTCCGCGTGGCGGAGGGTCTCCCAATCCGACTTGCTCCCCATGATGACGCTCACCAGGGGGCGGTCCTCGGGTCTCATGTGGAATTCTGGAAATGAAGTGACAGGGTTACGGATTGGGTGGTCCGGGGTATAATCCCCGCCGTCCACTGACCGCATTCGCGGGCGGAAGCTTAGCACAGAGGATGGCGGCGTCCCGACCGCCATGGGCCTGTCACAGGAAGGTAGCAACATGCCCATGAAAGGCCCCACCTCCTCGCTTACAATCCGCCTGAAACCTTGAGCACGCAAAAGGAGGGCTTCATCTATGGTGCGTGTCCGTTCTAACCGCTCTAGGGTCTGGGTCTGTACTCTGTCCGTCCTGCTCGTCCTGTTCGGGCTGGCCGGTTCGGCGTTCGCCCAGACCGACGTGACCACCAGCCGTGTCTCCGGCACCGTGCAGGACGCCTCCGGGGCGGCCCTGCCGGGAGTCACGGTGACGACGACCAACAAGGAAACCGGTCTCCAGCAGGTCACCGTCACCGACGAGAATGGCTTCTACCGCGTCCTCAACCTGCCCACCGGCACGTACGAGATCACGGCCGAGCTCGACGGCTTCGCCACGGCCACGGCCCCGAACGTCCGCCTGCTGCTGGGCTCCACGCCCACGGTGAACTTCAACCTGCAGAGCGCCACCGTGTCGGAGACCATCACCGTCACGGCGGAAGAGCTGCCGGTCGTCGAGGTCACCAACACTCAGGTCGGCACCACGATCCAGGAAGAGCAGATCGAAAACCTCCCGAGCTTCGGCCGCGACTTCAAACAGCTCGTGCTGCTGACTCCGGAAAGCCGCCTCGAGTCCGAGCGCGGCAACCTGTCGCTCTCCGGCGAGCGCGGCATCAACACCAGCGTCACCGTGGACGGCATGGACTACAACAACGCCTTCTTCGGCGGCACCGTGGGTGGCGCCGAGGGCCGTGCACCGCTGTCCATCTCCCAGGAGTCGATCAAGGAGTTCGCGGTGGTCACCAACGGCGCCTCGGTCGAGTACGGGCGCTCGGGCGGCGGCTTCGTCAACATCGTCACCAAGAGCGGCACCAACAACCTGCATGGCTCGGTCTTCTACTTCGACCAGCCCGAGAGCCTGGTCTCCGACTTCCCGGCCGTGGGTGTCACGCAAGCCCGCGACGCCGCCGACCAGAAGAAGGAGCAGTACGGCGGCTCGCTCGGCGGCCCCCTGGTCAGGGACAAGGTCTTCTACTTCCTGTCCTATGACAACCAGAACCAGGACGTCACGGTGCCGATCAACGGCGCCAACCTCAACGCGAACTACTTCGCCAGGTATCCGGCCCTGGCCTCGCCGCCGGCCTACGTCCAGACCCGCGACGGCTCGGTGGCCTTCGGTCGCCTCGACTACCAGGCCTCCGCTTCGCAACGCCTCATGGTCCGCGCCAACCTGACGGACTACGAGGGCATCAACGGCACCTCGGACAGCCCCTCCCGCACCGAGAGCTACAACGGTATCGAGGGCCTCGACTCGAAGGCCTACGTCGCCTCCTGGTCCGGCCAGTTCGGCGCCAACTTCCTGAACGACCTCAACCTCAACTACATCAACGAGGACACCCCGCGCGACGACAAGGGCCTCAATCTGCCGGAGATCCAGGTGGGCGGCCTGCGCTTCGGCGAAGTCAGCTTCCTGCCCATCCAGACCAACAACAAGCGCAAAGCCTTCGCCGATACCCTCACCTACCTGCGCGACCGGCACGTGTTCAAGGCCGGCGTCGACTACAACGAGACCAGCGTCGACCAGGTCTTCCGCGGCAACTGGCGCGGCGTGTTCATCTTCTCCGCCAACTCCAACCCGAACTTCCCCGGGGCGACCGACGACTTCCTCGCCGGCCGCTGGTCGCAGTACCGCCAGTTCGGCGGCCTGAACGGCCTCACCTCCGAGGAGGCCGGCAAGGCGGCGTTCGAACAGAAGGAAACCGCCTTCTTCCTGCAGGACCAGTGGTTCATCCGCGCCAACCTCACCCTCTCGGCCGGCGTCCGCGTCGAGACCCTGGACAACCCGGATGAGCCGATCCTCGACCCGAACTCCCCCAACGGCAGAGGCGGGCTCAACCTCACCGGCGAGATCCCGGATTCGGAAAACC
>CAXTNS010000428.1:2549-3745 GCA_964245465.1 uncultured Thermoanaerobaculia bacterium | reverse complement strand
ACCAGATCTCTCCCCGCTTCGGCCTCTCCTGGGCCCCGGATGACAAGACCGCCGTCCGCTTCTCGCTCGGCCGCTACTGGAGCCGCACCCCGGCCCTGCTGTGGGCCCAGCCGTTCACCTCGAACGGCGTCCGCGGCGCGCAGCTCATCATCTCCGCTCCGACGTCGGGCGGTAACGTAACGGGCGCCCCCACCGATCCCAATGCTCCGGGCTGGGGCAACGGCTTCAATCCCGTCGGCATCGAGCGCGTCGACTTCAACCGGGTCTCCGCCATTGCGACCCCGAACGTCTTCACCGTCGATCCGGACTTCGAGAACCCCTACACCGACCGCGTGACGCTGGGCGCCGAGCGCGAGATCCTGCCCAGGATCTCCTTCGGCCTCGACTTCACCTACGCCGAAGGCAACCAGCTCCAGCGGCTGACCGACATCAACCGCGTTTATTCTGGCGCAGTCTCGACGGTCAACCAGAGGCCTGTCTATAGCTCCACCCGGCGCTTCTCCTCCTACGGCCAGATCATCACCGACGTCTCGGACGCGGAGTCTGAATACAAGTCGGTGACCGCCACTCTTCAGCGGCGGTATTCCGGCAACTACAGCCTCTACGGTGCGGTGACCTGGTCCGAGGACCGGGACAACGACTCCAACGAGCGCAACTTCTCCGGCATCCAGGCCGAGGACGTCAATGACCTGGACAACAACTGGGGACCGTCAAACCGCGACCAGGAGTGGAAGGTCATCCTCAACGGCGTGTGGGACACCCCGCTGTGGGGCATCGGCCTCTCGGGCTCCGTCCAGTACTACACCGGCTCGCCGTACACCCCGATCATCGGCGCCGACGTCAACGGAGACACGGTGACCGGCACCGACCGTCCGACGATCAACGGCGTGCACCTCGGCCGCAACAGCGAGCGCCAGCCCGACCTCTACACGACGTCCCTGCGGCTGAAGAAGAGCTTCGGGATCGGACCCACCAACGTGGCGGTGTTCGCCGAGTGCTTCAACTGCACGGACCACACCAACACGGCGATCAGCGCGAACAACCAGATCTATGGTCCCCTCCAGACGCCGCGCGTCAATTCCACCACGGGTCAGCAGACCTTCGGCGTGGAGGACGCTCTGTTCGCCGCCACCGGCCCCTTCGGTCCCCGCACCTTCCAGGTCGGCCTGCGGTTCGACTTCTAAGAAGCGGGATCT
>CAXTNS010000428.1:0-2539 GCA_964245465.1 uncultured Thermoanaerobaculia bacterium | reverse complement strand
CGGAAACGCCTCCCTTTTGTTTTTTGGAAGGAGGAACCGCCGCAATGCAAGCGACGAGATCGGGAGACGCTGCTGCTGTTCGATGGACCGATGGAGTGGCGACTTCCGGAACCGTTGCCGTTCGATGAGCTGATGGAGCGGTGATTTTCCGGGAAATCAGGGAACAGGTCTCCGCGGACGGCAACGTCCGCGGAGACGGAGCGCCGTTTGGTTCTTACCAGACGAACAGCAGGTCGAACCGGTTGTCCGAGAGAGCGCCCGCGTGGTTGAAGCACCGCACGTTCGCCGAGAAGTCCGGGCCGCCCGTGGTCCAGTTCACCACCTTGCAGTAGTCGGCGTCCTCACCACCATAGGCCGTCACCTGGACATGTCCCCCGGGTCCCCAGGAAGTGCCGCCGGTGAACAGGGCACCGCCGCCGACGCCCTTGCACGTCACCGTGTAGATGCCGACCCCGCTCCGCGTGATGACGTTCGCCGAGGCCCGGCCGACCGCATTGTAGGAATAGAAGCTGCTGGGTGAATAGGGAGCGGAAGCCGCCGGATCGTTGGCCCACACGTAGCACTGGACCGAAGACCCGCGACCAGGGTCGGCGAGGGCCGCCGAGGCGCAAAGGACGAGCGCAAACACGCAAAACGCAGTCAGTTTTCTCATGACAAGCTTTCCTTTCTTGGGTAGGGTGAGCTTCTCCGGTACTGCTCTTGCGTATAAGGCGATCCGCCGAACGTTTCGTTACAATGGGCCTTCTCAAGGTTTTTGCGGGATCTGATCCACTTCGCTCGTCAGCGTTTCCATGTCGAGGCGGATGGCTTCGACCTGGGCGATGGCCGCCGTCACCGAGGCCACGTGCATACGGCCCCCCCTCCAGGTCACAAACGGCGCAAAAGGAAATCCAGCGCTCGTTGGAGCTCCTGCTCGCGGGCTACGTGGATGATCCGGCCGATTTCCAGATGGTTGCCTCGCTTACGGTAGAGCACTCGGTAGTGGCTTTGGTGGATCCAGCAATGGATCTCGGAGCCAGAGGCGATCTCACGGCCGGAGTCAGGATAAGAAGCGAGTTGTTCGAAGGCTTCCCGGAGACCGCTCATGTAGCGGCGAGCCTGGTCCTCACCGAACCGCTCGGAAGCGTACTGGCGAATCTCTTCGAGGTCGGCGACGGCTTCGGGGCTGAGGGCAGGACGGAGCCTCACCCGACTAGCCCTTTGGCGGTAAGGCAAGGCTCTGAGGGTCGTGCGGGGACTTGCGCTTACCGTCCATCAGAGCCTGCCACTCCTGGTCGGTGAGCTCGTGGAACTCACCTCGATCGAAGGGACCGAAGATCTGATCGTAGGACTCTTGCGAGAGGCGCTCGCGTTCTCGGGTCTCAACGACGGATAGGCGGTGATACTCCTCGATAGATAAGACGACCGCCACGGGCTGGCCCGAGTCTTCCAGCACCACAGGTCCCGCCTCCGTGCGTTTGACGGTCTCGGCCAGCCGGGCCTGAGCGTCTTCAAGCGAGATCGTTTTCATCGGCCAGTGTCTCCTCGATGACCTTAGCGCATGGGGACGCCGCCAGCAAGCTCGGGAGGTGAGCAAATCTGCGCCCGTTACGACCTGCCGGCCCTTGTGACGCACTCTCTTGGAGGTGGGATTTGGCGCTTGGCTGGGAGGCAGGGACTCCGGGGACCCCTCGGACGGCAACTCTTCGAGCGACTAGGTTTAGCATCTAAGTGGCGGCAATGGCGGAAGTTAGCCGTTGTCCGGCTGTTGTCGCCACCTGCCTCCGTTTGCCGGATTTTACCACCCTTTCCGGGGTGCCCGTCACCCGTTCCGTCACCCGGGTCTTGGAAGAGAGGGGAGGCACCTCAACAAGCGGGCCTCCGGTGTTTTAGGGAATCTTGAATAGATCGCGAAGAGCTTGCTCGGCCTGAAAGGCCGGCACGACGGTGACCTGTGGCGCCCGGCGCTTGATCTCGCGGGCTCGCTCCTCCATGCGCTGGTAGGTGCCGTTGCCATCGTTCTTGCCGGGGAGCAGCACGACGAGAATCCGGGATTCCCCGGCCGCCGCACCAAAGAGGGGCTTCAGCGGCCCGGCCGGCACCGGACACGCCTCTTGGGCTCCGTCGGTCACGATGACGCTGGCTACGGACGATGGCTCGGCCAAGCAGCGGGCAATGACCTGGTAGATACACGACTGAGGGGCTGGTCCCCGGAGGTCAAGGCGGCCAAGCGCCGCCCTAACCTGTCGGAGGCTGGCCTCAGCATCCCGTTCCCGGGCTTCCTCGGCGGCCTCTTCCTTCAGGCGGCACTCCTTCTCGCGGCGCTCGCGAGCGACCTTCAGGAACCGCTCGGCCTCGGTCGGCTCGCCGCAGGAGTCATCTGCGGCAGAAGTGGTGAGCTTCACCCGCTCCTTCGGCGCACCCATCGGGTCTTGGATCGTCGCAAACGTGTAGATCTCCACGCTCTCAATGCTGTCGAGCCGCAGGAGCGGCCCATGCCACTCGCCCCGTCGGAGTTCCGCGAGTTGCTGCGGGTCAAGCGAGCCGGACGCGTCCCACC
>CAXTNS010000427.1:5426-6147 GCA_964245465.1 uncultured Thermoanaerobaculia bacterium | reverse complement strand
CCCTGGTCCCGGCCCTGGTGGCCCGCAGCGCCATCATCAACGTCAACCCGCTCGTGGCCTTCTTCGCTCTGGCCGCCCTCTTTTTCGCCGAGGGCGTCCGCGAAGGCGCCCGGCCACGGCGCGACGCGCTCCTGGCCGGGGCCATGACCGGCCTGGCCGCGTCCTGCAAGTATCCGGCGGTCCTGGTCTGTCTGCCCGTGGCCCTCGCGGTGCTCCTCTCCAGCGCGCCCCGCAGGGAGAAGCTCCGCCGGCTCGCCCTCGCCGGCGCGGTGGCGGCGGCGACCCTCCTGGTCACCACGCCGGCGCTCGTGCTGCGGCTGGGCGACGTCATCCAATATATGAAGTTCACGTCCGAGTTCTACAAGACTCTGGTGTTCGGGTCCTACTGGGACCAGGCCGTCCATCGGGGGGAGTGGGACCTGCCTCTCGAGCATCCCGAGCTGGGGATCGTCTTCTTGATCCTGACCGCGGCCGGCCTCGCCGTGGCTCTCTGGGACCGCCGCTGGTCGAAAGCCGTCTGGGGGTGGCTGATGTTCGCTGCGGCGACGGGCGTGCTCCTCGCCTCTCACGGGTTCCATCCCTTCCGCAACCTGCTCTCGTTCGTTCCCCTCGCCTGCGTGCTGGTGTCCCTGTTCTACGCCCGGATTCGCCAGAAGATCTCCCGCCCGCTCTGGGTGGACCTCACCGCCGCCGTGCTGCCCGTCGTCCTCTTCCCTCCGGC
>CAXTNS010000427.1:0-5416 GCA_964245465.1 uncultured Thermoanaerobaculia bacterium | reverse complement strand
GCGCTGAACGCATACCTCCGCCACCAGCTCACACTCGAAGACTCCCGCGAGCAGGCGATCCTCTGGCTCGCCGAGCACACCGGCGCCCGGGACAAGGTGCTCATGGCCGAGGAGCTGGCCATCCTGCCTTCCCGTATCGCCACCCTCGGAGCCGGCCGGGTCGACGTCAAGTTCTGGGAACGGAAGGAGAATCGTGTCCCGAACCGGCGGCGCTACCGCTACCTGGTGCTGGGAGATCTGGTCTGGCCCGACGGCAAGCCGAAGATCCCGGCCGCCGGGAACGCCTGGATCCAGCGGAACTACGCCGTCCAGGCGACCTTCGGGACCTACCCGTCCCATCCCGGCCCCGAGGGTTTCAAGGGCAACGAGCAGAAGATCTACATCCTGAAGCGGGTGCCGAAGGACGCCTGACGCGCTAAGCCCTCTCCGGTCCTGCCTCGACCGCCTCCGCCGCGTGGAGCTGCGAGAAGATCCGCCTCCCCATCGAGGGACCGAGCGCCTTCTGGAGAGCCTCCAGGCTCGCCTCCCGGACGTCCTGGACGCTGCCGAAGGTCTGGATCAGCAGTCCCGTCCCAGGCGCAGCGGCACGGGCGCCTCCGGCATGTAGATCTCCTCCTCCCGCTTGGCCAGGGAGACGATGGACGTCTCCTCGACGCCCAGCTCCGTCAACGCCGCCAGGGCCGCGTTCAACTGGCCCCGCCCGCCGTCGATCAGGATCAGGTCGGGCATGGCCCCAGTCTCCTCCAGCACCCGCCGGTAGCGGCGCTCCACGGCCTGGCGCATGGAGGCGAAGTCGTCCGGCTGGCGGATGTCGCGGATGTTGAAGCTCCGGTACTCGCCCTTGCGCATCCGCCCCTCTTCCCACACCACCATGGAGGCCACCGTCTCGCCCCCCTGGAAGTGGGAGATGTCGAAGCCCTCGATGCGCCGCGGAGGCTCCTCCAGCCCCAGGTGCCGCTCCAGGGCCGAGGCCCCCGGCGAGACCTTGGCCCCGCGGAACCGGCGCTTGTGAGCCAGCTCCGCGTTGTGCATGGCCAGGGCCACCCGCTCGGCCTTGGGGCCCCGGGAAGGCATGCGGATGTAGACCTTCTCCCCCTTCTTGTCGCACAGCCACTCGGCCAGGGCCTCCTCGCCCTCGATGGCCACGGGCAGGTGGATCTCCTTGGGGATGAAGGTCGTGCGGTCGTAGATCTGGGGCAGGACCTCCGACAAGAGGAGCTCCGGCGTGATGTGACCCACCTGTTCCCAGAACAGCTCCCGGCGGTCGAGCACCTGCCCGCCCCGCATCACCAGCGACACCACGGCGGCGTTGCCCCCCGAGACGTGGAAGCCATAGATATCCAGGTCCTCGTCTTCCACGGAGGAGAGCTTGCGCCGCTGGCTGATCGCCTCCACCTCCCGGAGCGTGTCGCGGATCTGGGCCGCCCGCTCATAGTCCATGGCCTCGGCGGCCTCTCCCATCTCCCGCTTGAGGTGCTTGACCAGCGAGTCGTTCCGCCCGGAGAGGAAGAGCCGGGCCTGGCGCACGGCCTCGTCGTAAGCCAGCTTGGTGGTCAACCCGGCCGAGCAGGGGCCAAGGCAGCGGTGCATGTCGTAGTACAGGCACGGCCGTGGCAGCGAGCCGTCGATCTCGATGCGGCAGACCCGGATCTGGAACAGCTTCTGGACCAGCTTGATGGCCTTGCGGGCGAGCCCTCCCGGCAGGAAGGGGCCGAAGTACTCGCCGCCGTCGTCGCGGATGCGGCGGGTGAAGGCGATGCGCGGGAACTCCTCCTGGAGGGTCAGCTTCAGGTAGGGATAGGTCTTGTCGTCCCGCAGCAGGACGTTGTACCGGGGGCGCTTGCGCTTGATCCAGTTGTTTTCGAGGAGGAGCGCCTCGGACTCCGAGTCCGTCACCACGAACTCCAGGTCCACGGCCTCGGACACCATGGCGGCGAGACGGGGCTCGTGGTCCCGCGTCAGGTACGACGAGGCCCGCTTGCGCAGGGACTTCGCCTTGCCCACGTACAGTACCTTCCCGGCCGCGTCCTTGAAGACGTAGATGCCGGGCCGGTCGGGAAGCTCCCGGATACGCTGGGCGAGGTGGTCGTGCTGATCGGACATTGTCATCCCCGAAGGGACAACAGGATAGCTTGGGCGGGAATGCCCGGGCCACCCGCAGCTTGACATTTCGTATCCGCACGGATACGCTTCTCTCATGCTCCAGGTGCTCCAGACCGACGTATTCTCCAGATGGCTTGCGCGGCTCCGTGACGGCCGAGCAAAGGCGCGGATCGTCGCTCGTGTAGATGCCATGCGGGAGGGTCACCTTGGTGACGTAAAGCACCTCGGCGGTGGAGTAGCGGAAATGCTTGAATAGGAGGAGAACCATGGCCCTCAAACTTACGGAATTCGATGCGAGCGCCTACCTTGACAGCGAAGAGGTGATTGCCGAATACCTCACTGCAGCCCTGGAAGATGATGACCCCAACGTTTTCCTCACCGCGGTCGGAAATGTCGCAAAGGCACGCGGAATGACACAGATCGCCCAGGCCACAGGCCTTGGACGCGAAAGCCTGTACAAGGCCTTGGCACCCGGCGCGAAGCCCAAGTACGACACGGTCCTCAAGGTTCTTCGGAGCCTGGGAGTCCGGATCGCGGTGACCACTTAGGGCCTATCAGCCTGGAGGGACCGCGCGTTGGAGCGATTGCGACGGCTCGCGGCTACAATCCTGCGCGGACAACTTCCATAGGAGACCAAACATGTGGGCACTCCTCCTCTCCACCGCTCTCCTGATGACACCGCAGACCCCGCAGCCTCAGGCGGCTCCTGAGGTAAAGGCGAGTCCCGCGCCGCAGACTGCCGCCACGCCTGCCCCGGCTCCGCGCGACGAGAACCTCCCGCCCGGCGAGCAGCAGGCCAAGGCCGCCCTGGAGAAATCCCCCCGCCACGGCGAGTGGGTGGACATCAAGCTCCCCTCCGGAGGTACACCGATCCGTGCCTGGGTCGTCTATCCCGAGCGCAAGGACAAGGCCGGCGTCGTCATCGTCATCCACGAGATCTACGGCCTCAGCGACTGGATCCGGGGGGTCGCCGACCAACTCGCCAAGGAAGGGTTCATCGCCGTCGCCCCGGACCTGATCTCAGGCTTGGGACCCAACGGGGGCGGCACCGACTCCGTGGCGAGCCGCGACGACGTCACCAAGCTCGTCCGGGGGCTCACTCCCGAGGACGCGACCGCCCGCCTGAACGCCGTTCGTGACTATGCCGTCAAGCTCCCCGCCGCCAACGGCAAGAGCGCCACCATCGGCTTCTGTTGGGGCGGCGGCCGCAGCTTCTCCTACGCTGCCGCGCAGCCGGCCCTGAACGCCGCAGTGGTCTACTACGGAACCTCACCGGAGGCTGCGGATCTCGCCAAGATCAAGGCGCCGGTCCTCGGCAACTATGGCGGTGACGACGCTCGCGTCAACGCCACCGTCGGCCCGGCCGAAGCCGAGATGAAGAAGCTGGGGAAGACCTACGAGCCTCACACCTACGAAGGGGCCGGCCACGGATTCCTGCGGCAGCAGGACGGTCGCGACGGGGCGAACCTGAAGGCCACGCAGCAGGCCTGGCCGCGGACGGTGGCGTTCCTGAGACAGAACCTGAAGTAAAAAAAGGGCAGCCTACTTGTAAGGGCGGCCTCACATGGCCGCCCACCCTGATTGGTCGTTGAGCAGCTCTACGGCCGACGAGGCCAGCGGCGCGGGTTGCGGGCCGTATGCACCACGCCCAAGATGGATATGATGTCGCCCTTGGATGCGTAAAATACGCCGTATGGGAAACGGGAAAGAAGGGCACGGCGAACGCCGCGTTGGGTTTCGGCGTATATCTGGGTGACTGAGCGATAACCTCGAACTGGGCTCCAAGACCTCAAGAAGCTCGTGGCCGAGGCCAGCAACCTGTTCCTCGTACCACTCATAGGCCTCGCCGATCTCGCGAAGCGCCCGGTCCGAGACGATTAACCGGTGCGCCATCTACCCTTAACGATACGCTCGCGGACTTCTTCCCAAGAGGTGCCGGCCTCTGGATTAGTCTCGAACTCGGCGAGGCGGCGATCGAGTTCCGCCTTCAACTCGTCAGATACAGGGACTGCCTCTGGTACAGCGGCAATACTCTCCCAGATGAGCTCGACCAGACGGATGCGCTCGACGACGGGCAGCTCAAGAATCTCGGCCACAGCAAGCGCTTTCATCGCGGTAAGCCTACCATGGACCCCTTTGCCGGTAGGTTCGTAGCGGCCAGCAGCTCCAGAAGGAGACTCGCCAGCGACCGCGGGCAGTGCACCTGCGGCATGTGCCCGCAACGCGGCAGCGGATGGAGCCGCGCCTTGGGCAGGAGCGAGGCGAGACGGCGGCCGTAGTCGAGGGGCAGCACGCCGTCCTCCTCGCCCCAGACCAGATCGACCGGCACCTGGATCTTCCCCGCCTGAGTGTCGAGGAAGTCCTCGGCGCGCAGGCCGGCGAACAGCCTGGGCGCCGGTCCGGAGGCGACCCTCCGCACCAGCTCGTCCAGCTCCTCGTCGGAGGGTACCGCCAGATACGGGCCGCGGATCGCCGCCACCAGGCGCCGGGCCTCCTCCCGGTTCTTGGGCGTGACCGGCACCTGGAGGACGGCGAAGATGCCGGAGCTGCTGATGCCGATCACGCGCTCGACCCGCTCCGGGTGGCGCAGAGCGTAAAGGAGTGACACCCAGCCGCCCAGGGAGTTGCCGATCAGGACGGCCGGCTTGCCCGCGCTCCGTGCATCGAGCAGAGCGCCGAGGCTGTCCGCAAGGTCGCCCACCGGCAGCGGCCCCTCCGCCGGACCGCTCTCGCCGTGGCCGGGGAGGTCCAGGACCAGCAGGTGGTGGCGCTTCAGGAGAGCCGGCACCACGCCGTTCCAATCGCCGGCCTGGCTGCCGCTGCCGTGGAGGAGCACCACCGTCTTGCCCTTGCCACCTTCGAAGTAGCGCAGTCCACCGCGAGGGCCTTCGATGGTGCCGGGACGCAGACCTGCCGCGACCAGGGCAGTCCGGGTCTGCTCCGCCGCCTTGGTGGGCGGCAGACGGGGCTCGGGCGTCCGGGCGGCACAGCCCGCCAGGAGAGGCAGCGCGGTGAGCGCCAAGATCGGGAGGCGGCGAGTACGGTTCATGCTCAAAGCGGGCCAACCTACCATAGAGGGCTATAGGATGTGTCAGAGCCATCTCGCCTCGAAGACCTCACGAAGCTTGGTGACCCTGTTCTCGCGGGAGTTTGGCTGACGCTCGCACCGCGGGGCGAACGCCTGGCCTCGTGGCGCGAGCTGCCTGGCCTGGGGGGCGAGTCTCTCAATCCGCGAGGCGAGAGACTCCCAACGAGAGGCGAGAGGCACGCGCCATGAGGCGAGCGGCGTGCGCCTCGAGGCGAGCCTGTGGTT
>CAXTNS010000426.1:3441-6213 GCA_964245465.1 uncultured Thermoanaerobaculia bacterium | reverse complement strand
ACCACCCGCACCCCGCCGCCCGCCGCCAGCTCGGTCGAGAGCATCTCCGCCAAAGCCGGCGAGAGCCATGCCGTGGCGGGCTGGCCCGAGAGGTCCTTGAAGCCGAGCACGGCCACGGACCGGCGGGGCGTGATGTCTTCGATGGCCGGCAGGGAGAGCCGCCCCACGTCGGCCGCCTGCCGGGCGCGCCAATCCTGGTAGCGGTACCAGGTCACGCCCAGCGAGAGGAGGATCAGGGCCGCGAGCGCCGCGATCTTGAGCCCCCGCCCTTTCGCGGGCTTCGCGGGAGCGGACGGATCCGTCGGATCGGTCTGATCGGTCGGATCGGTCCGATGCGGCTGGAGGAGAGGCTCCGCTCGCGGCAGAGCCGGCTCCGTGAGGGCCTGCAGCACCTCAGGCGCCGACTGAAACCGGGCGGCGGGCTCGCGCTCCAGGCAGCGGAGGATGGCCGCCTCCCAGCGGGCATCGAGCCCGGGGACGTGGGTCCGCGGCGGCACGGGGGTCTCCCGCAGCCGCTTGACCGCCGTGGACAGGGCGTTCTCGCCGAGGAAGGGCACGGTGCCGGTGAGCATCTCGTAGAGCACGATGCCCAGGGCGTAGAGGTCCGTGGCTACCGTGATCTCCTTCCCCTCCACCTGTTCCGGAGCCAGGTAGGCGGGCGTGCCCACCACGGCCGCCGCGGCCGTCAGGGTGAGGGCCTGCCCGGCAGCTTCCGCGCCGGCTTCCAGGCGGGCGAGACCGAAGTCGGTCACCACGGCCCGGACGCCTCCCCGGCGCTCCACCAGCATCACGTTGCCCGGCTTCAGGTCCCGGTGGACCACGCCGGCCTGATGGGCGGCGTCGAGGGCGCCGGCGATCTGGCGCGCCAGGGGCAGCGCCTCCTCCGTGGACAGGGGACCGCCCCGCCGGAGCCGCTGCGCCAGGGTCTCGCCCGGCAGCAGCTCCATGGTGAGGAAGATCGTCCCTTCCGACGACCCCACGTCGAAGATCCGGCAGACGTTGGGGTGCGTCACCTTGCGGGCGAGCTGGATCTCCCGCTTGAAGCGCTCCACCGTGACTGTGTCCCGCGCCACCTCCGGGCGGACCGTCTTCAGGGCGACCCGCTCCTTGAGCTCCCCGTCCTCCACCTCGTAGACCTCGCCCATGCCGCCGCGCGCGATGAAGCGCACCACCCGGTAGCGGTTGGCGATCAGGGTCTCCGGGGCGAACGCGGGCTCGTTGACAGCGGCGGCGGGGGGACGCGACGGGACCGCGGCGGCGACCCCGGCGACCCCGGTCATCCGCGGCACGGTGTCGCCTGTGGAAGAGGGATTGCCGGAAACGGGAAAGGCGACGTAGGTGGGCGGCGCCTCGCCGATGGATCCCGTGGTTGCCGCCTGCGCCGGCTCCACCCCCGGACGCCGCACGCCGAACGTGGCCTTGCACGAGGAGCACTGGATGCGCAGGCGCGGCGGCGTATCCGCCACCACGGCAAACCTCAGCCGCGTGCCGCACCCGGGGCACGTGACGTTGAACGACGAAGGCGAGGCCAAGGATTGCTGGCTCATCCTGAATCAGCCGGAACGGTTCTCAAGCTCGATTTCCCCTCCATCTTACCTCGACTCTCCCCACTCTTGCCGCTCCCCGCCGCCTTCTGAGAGGATGGCCCGACCTTGAGGAGCCCCGGATGAAGAGGACGACGAAGAGGACCCGGTTTTTCTTCCTTGGCACCGCCCTGCTGCTCGCGTTCTCCATGAGCCTTGGGAGCGTGGGAGCGGCGGAGAAGAAGACGGAGAAGGACAAGAAGAAGGAGGACGAGTCGATCCTCAAGGCGCCCCCCCGCGCAGCAGGCGAAGGCGAAGGCCCCTTCAAGCGCCTGATCCTGCGCGGGGCCACGCTGATCAACGGCACCGGCGCCCCGCCCATCGGCCCGGTGGACATCGTCATCGAGAAGAACCGCATCGTCCAGGTCGCCCCGGTCGGCAGCCCCGGCATCGAGCCCGACCCCGAGAAGCGGCCCAAGGCGGAAGAGGGGGACAAGGAGATCGACCTCAAGGGCCTGTACGTGCTGCCCGGCTTCATCGACATGCACGGCCACATCGGCGGCAAGGAACAGGGCACGCCGGCCGAGTACGTCTTCAAGCTCTGGATGGGCCACGGCATCACCACCATCCGCGACCCCGGGAGCGGCAACGGCGTGGACTGGACCCTGGAGGCGAAGGCCCTGAGCGCCAGAAACGAGATCACGGCCCCCCGTATCGAGGCCTACGTCTTCTTCGGAGCCGGGCGCGACGATCCCTTCACCAAGCCCGAAGAGGCCCGCAAGTGGGTGGACGAGATGGCCGACAAGGGCGCCGACGGCGTCAAGTTCTTCGGCTACCGCCCCGACATCATGCAGGCCGCCCTCGACGAGGTCAAAAAGCGGGGGATGCGCAGCGCCTGCCACCACGCGCAGATGGACGTCGCCCGCGTCAACGTCCTCACCTCCGCCCGCTGGGGCCTGACCACCATGGAGCACTGGTACGGCCTCCCCGAAGCCCTCTTCGACGACCGCACCCTCCAGGACTATCCCCTCGACTACAACTACGCCGACGAGTCCCACCGCTTCGGCCAGGCCGGCCGCCTGTGGAAGCAGGCCGCGCCTCCCTATTCGAAGAAATGGAACGAGGTCATGGACGAGCTCCTCGCCCTCGACTTCACGCTCGACCCCACCCTCACCATCTACGAGGCCAGCCGGGATCTCATGCGCGCCCGCCGCGCCGAGTGGCACGACGAGTACACCCTGCCCTCGCT
>CAXTNS010000426.1:0-3431 GCA_964245465.1 uncultured Thermoanaerobaculia bacterium | reverse complement strand
TCTACGCCCCCAGCCGCGAGTCGCACGGCTCCTACTGGTTCTACTGGACCACCGAGAACGAGGTGGACTGGAAGAACAACTACCGCCTCTGGATGACTTTCATCAACGAATATAAAAACCGCGGCGGCCGGGTGACCGCGGGCTCCGACAGCGGCTACATCTACAAGCTCTACGGCTTCGACTATATCCGCGAGTTGGAGCTGCTGCGCGAAGCCGGCTTCCATCCGCTGGAAGTCATCCGCGCGGCCACTCTGAAAGGTGCCGAGGCTCTGGGACTGGACAAGGAGATCGGCTCCGTCGAGCCCGGCAAGCTCGCGGATCTGGTCGTCGTCGAGCAGAACCCGCTTGAAAACCTCGCCTCCCTCTACGGCACGGGAACGATCAAGGTCACCGAGAAGAACGAGGTCGTCCGCGTCGGCGGCGTCAAGTACACGATCAAGGACGGCATCGTCTACGACGCCCGCAAGCTCCTCGCGGACGTGCGGAAGATCGTCGCGGAAGCGAAGGAAAAGGCAAACCGGCCGGTGCTCTACCAGCCGGGAATGGCGCCGAAACCGGAGCCGAAGGAGGCCGAGCCGGCGCCGCCAGCCCGGCCATAGTTTTTCGCCGGATCTAACCTTGCCGGATGATTCTCTGCGTGGCTCCGGCGATCGCCTTTTCCAGGGGGGCCTGGATCTCACGGCGAGCCTTCTCGTCCTCAATACCGGCCGCCAGCGTGTGAGTGCTCAGCATGACCAGGACCTGATTGATTGGCTGCTGACCCCAACCCGGATCTTCCCAACGGCCGCCGAAGTAATCGGTAATTCTGAGCAGGAACTCGAGACCTTGCTTCGTCAACATGTCGTTCCCCTTTGCCTTTCTGATTGAAAGCGACCCCAAGCGGACGCAGCTTTACAGGCGTGGCAAAGAGGATTCCGTTACAGCGATTTCCTGATCAGCTCGAGGAGCTCATCCAGGAAGCCTGCCTGCCCCGGGAGAATACGCCGCCGGGCTTCCTCGATCTCGAACCACGCGGCCCGGTCCACCTCGGGAAATTCTTTCTGCCGGCCGGATCCCTTGGGCCATTCCATCGTGAACGTGTTGCTCCGGATGCGCTCCGGGTCGATGTCGCCCTGGACCGCCCAGGCATGCACGGTCTTGCCTCCCGCCTGTTGTATGGGCTCGAGCGGAAGGAAGGAACCTTCGATTTCATGACCGGTTTCTTCCTGGAATTCTCTGCGGGCGGCTGCCAGAGGGTCCTCGGGATCGATGAATTCACCTTTGGGGATCGACCACGCGCCGGCATCCTTCCGGGCCCAGAAGGGACCCCCCGGATGCACGAGAAAGATTTCGAGCCTGCCCTCCCGGATGCGATAGACCATGAGACCCGCGCTTGTCTTCGGCATGGCTGAACTCTATCGGGTTCGCCGCAGGAAAACCGGGGCCCAGGGGTTCCACGGGCAGGACATGAAAGGAGATCCGCTCATGAGAACCAGACTCGGTTTACTCGCGCTCGCGCTTCTCGTTTTCGCTCAGGTCGTCATCACGGCAGATGCTTCGGCGGCCCGGCGGCCCCGTTGGGAGCTCCTCGGCCAGCGCTCCGTCACCGACCGGGTGGACCACGACGTCATCGCGGTCACGGCGGCCGAAGGGACCTTCCGCGCCCTCAAGCTTCGCGTCAAGGACCGCGCCGTCCAGTTCCGCGACATGAAGATCCACTTCGCCAGCGGCGGGGTGCAGGACGTGGAGCTTCGGCACGTCATCCCCGCCGGGGGCGAATCCCGCGTCCTCGACATCCGCGGCCGTGACCGCGCCATCCGGAGCGTCGAATTCTGGTACGACGCCCAGTCGCTCGTGGGCAAGAAGGCGGAGGTCGAGCTCTATGGTTTGAATTAAGGGTTTCCCTCTTCTGGATTCAAGGCTCCCGGAGGCTCACGCGGAGAATCTGCTGAGAGGTCTGGCCGAAGTCTGGGAAGGTCCCCCACGTCCACAGACGGCTTCCCTTCCAGTCCAGTGCCACGCCCAGGCTCGCGGCGGCGTCTGTGCCGTCCGTGACCTGGCGTACCTTGCCCTTCTTGAGATCCGCCGCCAGGTCCATGACGAAGACCTCGAAGAATCCGACTGGGTTGGCGCCGGTGGGGTTTCCCTTCATGGCGAAGGCGATGCGGTGGCCGTCCTCGGTCAAGGCCGGCGTGTTGAACCCGCTGAAAAAGACGAAGGCCTCCCCGAGGGACAACTGGCCGGTGGAGAGTGGCTGGCACAGGCTCCTCGTCGTGGCGCTCCCAGGCCCGAGGGTGTGCACCATCAGCCGGACCACGGCCGTCGGCCCGAAACCTGAGATGTCGTAGTTGAGCACCGTGCTCCCATCCCGGCTGATCACCGGGAGGTCCGCGATGATGCAACCTGGACAGTGGGCAAGCTGGATCGTCCTGCCGAGGGTCCGGTCGGTGAAGAAGACCGTCTCCAGGTGCGAGGGATTTCCTCCAACCGGGTCGCAGGTCGACAAATAGACAACCCGAGTCCCGTCCTCGCTGATCGACAAGCCATGGTCTCCATTCACTCCCATCGCGCCGCTGTCGCAGTCTGCGCCGTCTGTGATCTGGGTCGCCTGCCCCGTTGCCACGTCATGGACAAACACCTCGAAGCTGCCGTCCGGGTTCTGGCCTGTGAGATCCCCGTTGGCCGAGAAGGCGACGAGACTCCCTTCACGCGCCAGGGCAGGCCGGAGCCCGATGGTGCCCGCCGCGGTGGGGCTGGTGATCTGCGTAATCCCATCTCCTGAGCGGCTCCAGAGGAAGACCTGGGGCTCACTCGGAAAGGCTGCCAAGCCCGGCCGCACTGGAAAATCCGCCGTGAAGGCGATGTGCTGACCCAGGCGATCGGACGCTGCGTCCCTCAGGAAGCCCTCCGAGGGCTCGAACAAACACCGTCCGTTGACCTGCACACCCTCCAGCCGGTTACCCTCTCCGATCGCCAGCACCGTGCAGTCTCCGGCATGCGTGGCGACGGCCAGCTCCCGGCTTCGTGTCGTTCCCCAACGGCCGAGAAAGGACGGGAGGCTCAGAGGCTGTACAGCCGGGTAAAGCTCCGCTGCATGGACGGTCAGCCCTCGGTTGGCGGTGCCGATCTTGGGGTCTTCGTCGCCCACGGCCGGCACCATGGAGATGCACCCCTGCGCCCTCGCCATGGCTGCGCAGCCGGCGAAGAAGATCGTCATCCCAACAATTCGCATCGTGATTTTCATGGCTCTCATCCTCCTACTCTCCTGAAAGGCGAGGCTCGTGCCATGTGGATCTGAAGGTTTGAAATCAAGTATTTATGCGGAATAAGGTCGCACTGCTAGCCGTGCTCTTTGACCATCCCATGCCCAGAGCTGTACATTCCTTGTCCATGCAGTTGCTGAAGGAGGCCGAGCGCGACTTTGCCACCGCCGTCTCCCATCTGGCGTATGG
>CAXTNS010000425.1:0-6230 GCA_964245465.1 uncultured Thermoanaerobaculia bacterium | reverse complement strand
TCCCTGCGCAACCGCATCGGCCCGGCGGCGCCGCTCTGGGTGGCGGTCTTCGTCTTCGCCTCCGGGGCCTTCGCCTACGTCTTCTGGGGAGACGCCGACCTCTTCCTCTTCGCCGCCGTGGCGGCCGGATTCGCCTTGATCTATCAGGGGGATCGGCGCTATGCAAAAGGCGAGATCCCACAGATTTATGAAGGAGAAGGCGCCGTGTCCTTTCGGGCCTTTTTCCTGCGCTGGATCGGAGCCGGAGCCCTGCTCGGCGTGGCCATCGTCTACCGGCCCGTCTACCTCGTCCTCCTCCTGCCTGCGGCCCTGGCTGCCCGCGAGTCCCCGCCGGACCGGCGTGGCCGGGCCGTCACCGGTCTCGTGCTTGGCGCGATCCTCCTCGTGCTCTTCTCCATGGGCCTTCAGTGGCTTGCCGGGGGAGATGCCACGGGCTACGGCGGCACGCGCCAGGGCATCTACGCCCGCGGGGCCTACCCGGAAGTCGCCTTTCCCTCCGCCAAGTGGGACGAGCGCGTGCAGCGCGAAGGCAACGCCTCCTGGC
Source organism: uncultured Thermoanaerobaculia bacterium (assembly GCA_964245465.1). GTDB lineage: Bacteria > Acidobacteriota > Thermoanaerobaculia > Multivoradales > UBA5704 > DATARR01. The sequence continues at coordinate 5,686 of CAXTNS010000425.1, read as the reverse complement.
TCCAGGCCGAGGCCGTGAAACCCCAGCTCAACCCAAAGATCACGGCCTGGAACCTCCTCTATTTCCTGATCGGCCGGCACGTGGGCGTGCTGCCGTACTTCCTGCCCCTCATCCTGGGTTTCCTCGCCTTCCGGGCGGACCGTGGGCGCTGGCTCATCCCGTTCGCCGTCGCGGCGGCCGTCGTCGCCTTCCTCCTGCTCCGGCCCTTCAACTTCCACGGCGGCGGCGTGCTCGGCAACCGCTACTTCCTGCCGCTCTACCCGGCGCTCTGGTTCCTGGCGGCGCGGCCGGCCCGCGTTCTCTGGGCCGTGGTCTTGGCCCTGCTCGCGGCACCCTTCCTGGGAACGCTGTGGGTGCATCCCACCGCCTATCCGCTCGAAGGGGGGTTTCCTCGCCACGTCTCCCAGTACGCCCGGAGATGGCTCCCTTACGAGACCACCCAGGCGACCGCGCCTGGCCAGCAGGTCGCGGTCGGCGGTGGTCTGTGGGTGAAGACCCTCACCCCCACCCTCTGGTCCTCTGACAAGGGTGGCGAGCTGCGTTTCGTGGGCGGCACCGAGGGCGAGCTGTTGGTGGGAAGCCCGCAGCCGCTCTCCGCCCTCCACCTCGAATTCGACCGGAAGGCGCCCTCCCGGCTCCTGATCGGTGCCAAGGAGCTGCGCCCCCTGCTGCTCCGGCCGGACGGCGGAGTCCTCTTCGAAGTCCCTCTGGAGAGCGAGCGGGCCGTCCATCCCCTCGGATGGGGGCCGTACAACTACCATCTCTACACCCTCGACTTCCGCCTGCCCGGAGCGCCCACGGTGCCCATCGGCTTGCGTATCCTCCCCTCCCGCGATCTGATAAAAGGCCGCTGGGAGGAGTGACTGGGAGGAATAGTGGAAGAAAGCTCACGCAATAGTTGGATCCTGGCTCTGAGAGAGCGTCTCGCCTCACCGCCCCCGCGGCGCCTGGCGCCGAGCGACCTGCGCCCGGCCTCGGTGCTGGTGCCCCTGTATGTCGATGCCGGAGAGCTGTGGACCATTCTCACCAAGCGCGCGGACAACCTGCCGAGCCACCGCAGCCAGATCGCCTTCCCGGGTGGAGGCCGCGAGCCCAAAGAAGACCCCTGGGCCGCGGCCCTGCGCGAGACTCACGAAGAGATCGGCCTCGACCCCAAGATTGTCCTTAAGCTGGGAGAGCTCGACGAAGTCGACAGCCCCGCCGGGTTCCGTGTGATTCCTTGCGTGGGAGCCGTCCCCTATCCCCACAAGACCCAGCCCAACGAAGCCGAGATCGCCGAAGTCTTCGCCCTCCCCATCTCCGCCTTCGCCAACCCCCGGATGGTGGAAGAGCGCGACGTCCTCATCAACGGCGTCGAGCGCAAGCTCCTCATCTATCACATCGGCAACCGCCAGATCTGGGGATTGACGGCGCGGATTCTCCAGAATCTATTGGTGCGGTTGGGGTTGGAGTCGGAGGCGGAGAACTGAATGCTCCCCTTCAGCAAGTGCCCAGCCTGTGGCGGAGAGATGGTTGAGAAGCAGGTGGAGAAGCTGCTCGGCGGGGGAGGGCGTACAATGACTATGCTGGTTTCGGCCGAGGTCTGTCGCCGCTGTGGTGAAAAACTCTACTCTGCGAAGAGTGCGAAGCAGTTCGAGCAGGTTCGGACAGCTCTTCGGTAGTTCGAGAGGTTTATATGAGTCTCGGGATAGAAGAGGTCTACGGCAAGCCCCGCGTAATAACGGCTGTCTCTGTGGGAAATTTCAAGTCCCTCGCAGAAGAGCAGCGGGTTGAAATCTTTCCTCTGACACTTTTGGCTGGCGCGAATAGTTCCGGTAAGTCAAGTCTGATGCAGCCTCTATTACTACTAAAACAGACATTAGAAGCCAGCTATGACCCCGGGCCTTTGCTGCTCGATGGCCCCATGTCCGATTCTCTAGCGCCGAACAAATTTTAGCCAAGAGCATTGGGCGAGCTATGTTTGCAGGATTCGGAGTTGGATTTGAGTCTGAAAGAGGAGACTCCATCCACGAAATCTTCCGTCAAGGCCAGGATGATCAGGGCTTTGAGATCGCAAGTTCCGATCTGGTTGTCGATGGTCAAAAAATTGTGTTGAGATCCGGAGAAAAGAACCTTGACACGAATAGAGTCAAGGATCTATCTCCAGCATTCATGCATTTTGTAGATCGTTTCTACGATGGCACGCTTAGCTGGGATGTGGTGCGCCTTCGTTGCTTTCTTAGTGTTGCGAGGGCCACCGGAGGGGGAGATTTAGTAGATTTAACCCCGGAGAGAGTTTTCGGAGGCATGCTCAGAAGGATCGTCCATGTCCCTGGGCTTCGGGGTAATCCTGAGAGATCTTACAACACGTCTGCAGTCGGCGACGTTTTTCCTGGGACTTTTGAGAACTATGTTGCCAGTATCATCGCCGCTTGGCAGAAAGCATCCGATGAAAGGCTCACCATACTGGGGCAAGCCTTGCAGGCTTTGGGACTAACGTGGAAAATTGAAGCTAATCCTCTGGATGCAACCAGAGTAGAACTCTTGGTGGCACGACTAACAAAACAAACAAAATCGGCCAGAAGGGATCTTGTTAACATCGTCGATGTCGGGTTTGGCGTCTCTCAGGTTCTACCGATCCTAGTCGCTCTATTAACCGCTGAGTCCGGTCAACTCGTCTATGTAGAGCAGCCTGAACTCCATCTCCACCCTCGTGCCCAACAAGCCTTGGCCTCTATCCTTGCCGACGCTGCCAACCGTGGCGTCCGAGTTGTTGTTGAGACTCATAGTTCCATCCTGCTTCTTGCCATACAAACCCTGGTTGCTGAAGGAAAACTATCGACTGACAAAGTCAAGCTCCATTGGTTCCAGAGAAACGCCCGTGGCGCCACACAGGTAACGAGCGGCGACTTGGACCAACTCGGAGCTTACGGTGACTGGCCTGTAGATTTTGGCGAAGTTGAGGCCAGCGTCGACAATGCCTATCTGGACGCGGTAGACGCCCGCGCTTTCCAGCTAAAGAAAAAGAATGTCCGCAAGTAAGCGGCTCGTCGTCGACACCTCCATTGCTAGATCCGCAGGGGCTGGTAAACGGGAGAACCCGTTCTCCGGTCCTTCTCGGGCGGCCCTCAATGTCATCGAAGGTCATCACGAGGTGGTCTTCAGTGAGGAATGCTTTGAAGAGTAGCGCCGCCATGAAAAAGACTTTGCTCGGCGCTGGCGGCGGCGGATGATAGGAGGGAAGAGGGTCATCTTCCTAACGGAAACAGTGGATGAGAAACTCCGGGAATCTCTTGCAGGAAACGTCGAATTCATAAGCGAGAAGCGAGCAGTCCTGAAAGACGCCCACCTCCTCGAAGCCGCCCTCCAGGCCGACCGCATCGTTATCTCCCGGGATGAAGAGGTCCGAGTCCTCTTCCGCCAATGCTGTCCAGCGGTCAAGGAGATCCGGAACGTTCTCTGGGCCAACCCCGAGATCGAAGCGGAGGAGGTCGTCCCCTGGCTTGAAGGTGGTGCCAGAATGGAGGCGTCAAGGAGGTTGGGCGCCCCAGCCCGATGACGGACGAGGAGGGGCCGGGCTATCCCCGTCAGGGAGCCCACTTTCAAAGAATCGGAGCGCTCCGCAGTTCGCATGGACCGTTCTTCAGCCTCCGTAGACCGTATCGCCGCCATCATGGAGCGCTTGGAGCCCCTACGGAGTGCTCTGATGCTCCTGCGGACCGCTTTGATGCGGTAATAGAGTGCTCTGAAGACGCTACGGAGTCCTTCGGCACCCTTGCGGAGCAGTCCGCAGGCGCTATGGACCGGTCCGGAGCAGTCCCGGACCGCTCCATCACCCTCACAACCCGGTCCAGCGGCCTCGTGGACCAGTCCGCGAGCGGTGTTGAGCGCTCCATGGACTTGTGGTAACGATCCGGGGCCTCCGTGGACCGGTCCGGGGCGTCTGCGGACTCGTCTGGCGCTTGGGACCGGTCCGCAGGGCCTACGGATCGGTCCATGGGCTGTTGTATTGACTACACCTGTAGACAGAGTTATCCTTCCTCACAATCGACGGAGGTTGTTGGAGGAGAGAAGGTGAGAAAACGTTTTGCGATCACCATGATCGCTGCCGTTGCCGGTTTAGTCTTCTCCCTGGTCGCCGTTTCCCAACAGACCGCGAATCCTCTCCGCGCCGACAAGATCCTCATCGAGAAATCCGAGCGCCGCATGACCCTGCTCTGGGAGGGCACTCCGGTGAGGATGTATCACATCGCCCTCGGTGGCTCGCCGGTCGGGAAGAAGCAGTGCCAGGGTGATCAGAAGACGCCGGAGGGGATCTATTCGATCACCGGGCGGAACCCGCAGTCCAGTTATCATCATTCGTTCCGCGTCTCCTATCCGAATGCCGATGACATCGCCAACGCGCGGCGTCTGGGGTGCGATCCGGGCGGCGACATCATGATTCACGGTTTCCCCAATGGAGGGCGCTTCAGCGAGGAAGCGCACTCCTCGACGGATTGGACGCTGGGGTGCATCGCCGTCACCGATCCTGAGATCGAGGAGATCTGGGACGCCGTGCCGAATGGGACGGCGGTGGAGATCCGACCGTAGTGAGATAGGATGAGCGCATGAACAGGCTCGAGCAGAACAAGCAGACGGTGACCGCCTTCTACGGCCTGATGTTCAACCAGTGCCAACCAGAAGAAGCCATGCGGCTTTACTCAGGCGACGTTTACATCCAGCACAATCCGGGTGTCGCTGACGGCAAGCAGGCATTTATCGATTATTTCATTCGAATGGGCTAGGAGTATCCCGGCAAGAGGGTCGAGTTCAGGCGCGTGATCGCCGAAGGCGACCACGTGGTGCTCCACTGCTATCAGCACTGGCCGAACGACGGAGACTGGGCGGGGATCGATATTTTCCGCCTCGACGCCAACGGCAAGATCGTGGAGCATTGGGACGTGCTTCAGCGTGTCCCCGCCGAGTCCGCGAACAGCAATACGATGTTCTAGGTTGCTTGGGGCGCCCTGACAGCTCATTTTCTGACCGGAACAGGTGGGCCGTGGACCGGAGCGAGTCTCCTGATGACCGGAACGAGAAGCCTGACGAACCCAAAACCTGGCTCGTTCCGGCCGGCGAGCCAACTTCGGGTACCGGCGAGCCGTTCGTTCCGGTCGGCGGCTCACCTGTTGGGTGGAATGAGCGGCCCGTTCGCCCCAACGGGAGGCTCGCCGGTCGGAACGAACGACCCGTTCCGGTCTTCAGCTCACTCGTTCCGGCCGGCGGACGAACCGTAGGGTCCGGCGAGCCGCTCGTTCCGGTCGATAGTCCACCCGTTCCGGTCCGCGATCCAACTTTAGGGTCCGGCGAGTCAGGGTCCTGGCAATGAGGGCGGCGCTGATATCCTACCGGGCTTGTGACGGAAGTACCTGAGATCCGCATCCGCCCCTGCAACCGGGAGGAAGTCCGTCCGGACGGCGAATTCGTCCTCTACTGGATGACTGCCTTTCGCCGTCTGGGCTGGAGCTTCGCCCTGGACCGGGCCGTGGAGCACGCGCGGCACCTGGGCAAGCCGCTGGTGATCCTGGAGCCGCTGCGGTGCGGCTACCAGTGGGCGAACGACCGCATCCATCGCTTCGTGCTGGAGGGGATGGCGGACCACGCGGAGCGGCTCGCGGGGTCGAACGTGCTGTATCACCCCTATGTTGAGCCCGAGCCCGGGGCTGGG
>CAXTNS010000424.1:3517-6258 GCA_964245465.1 uncultured Thermoanaerobaculia bacterium | reverse complement strand
GTGTGGGAAGGTCCTTCTTTCCCAGGCCGTACCCCACACCTTCCAGCACCAGGGCCGGCAGATCCACGAACTCGTCCACCAGCTCCGCCAGGATCACGGCGCCGGTCGGGGTGGTCAGCTCCCCGCCCGGCCCGCCATGGATGGGCACGCCCTTGAGCAGCTCCACCGTGGCCGGCGCTGGGATCGAGACCTCGCCATGGGCCATCTTCACCCGTCCGCTACCCACGTTGACGGGGCCGCAGGTCAACCTCTCCGGCGCCAGGAATTCCACGGCTGCGGCGGCTCCCACGAGGTCCACGATCGAGTCGATCGCCCCCACTTCATGGAAGTGGACCCGTTCGATGGGCATGCCGTGCGCCTTCGCCTCGGCCTCCCCCAGACGCTGGAAGAGCCGCAGAGCCCGCTCCTTGACTGGCCCGGACAGGGCGCTTCGCAGAATCAGGTCGCGGATCTCGGCCAGCCCCCGGGTATGCCCATGATGAGGATGGGGATGGCCGTGATCGTGATGATGGTGGTGACCAGGGTCATGGTGGGGATGGTCGTGCTGGTGCTCTTCCGGGTCCGGCCCCTCGATCGGCTTGCCGTCCTGGAGCACGCGGAAACGGGTGCCCACAAATCCCCCGCGCGAGGCCTTGCGCGTCTCGACGGAGATCCCGGCCAGGCCGAGCCGGGCCACCACGTCGAAGAGCACCTCGACCGGCATGCCCAGGTCCAGACAGGCCCCCAGAAACATGTCCCCCGCGATGCCGCTGCTGCAGTCCAGGTGGTAGATCCTCATGGCGGCGTAGGCTACCACGCGCCCTTCGCCCTCTCCCTCAGGGACACCCAGCGCCCCTGGCTGCCCAGGACGACGTGGTCCACGAGGCGCAGACCCACGATCTCCGCCGCCTCCGCCATGCGCCGGGTGAAGAGGACATCCTCGGCGCTGGGCGATGGATCCCCGCTCGGGTGGGTATGGAAGAGGTAGACCGAGGAGGCGCCCCGCTGAAGGCACTCCCGGAGGACCTCCCGAGGCTCGACCGAGATGCGGCTCATGGTGCCGCGGAAGATCTCCCTCTCGCCCAGGAGGCGGCTGCGGGCGTCCAGGAAGAGCGCTCCCATCACCTCCTGGTCGCACGTGTGGTAGCGCAGAGACAGGTAGCGTGCCACGTCCACGGGACGGGAGAGGGGCTCGCGATCCAGGAGCTGTTCTTTGGCGAGCCGCCGGCCGATCTCGACGGCGGCCAGGAGTGCCGAGGCCTTGGCCGGGCCGATGCCGTTGCGCCGCAGCGAGTGAGGCGTCGCCGTGAGCAGGCCGGCGAGCCCGCCGTTCTCGCGCAGCAGGTCGAGCGCCAGTTGGAGGGCGGAGACGCCCCGGCGGCCCGTGCGCAGCAGCACGGCCAGCAGCTCCGAGTCGGAGAGGGAGCGTCCGCCGTGCTCCAGCAGGCGCTCGCGGGGCCGTTCCCCTTGCGGCAGGTCGCGAATCAGGTACTCGGTCATCGGTTCCTTTCCATGGCGTCGGCCAGCGCGGGCAGGGCCTCCCCCGCCGGAGCGGCGAGGCGGAGGTCCATCAGGCCCGAGAACGGCGTGGGCTCCGGGTTGACCTCGATCATGCAGGCTCCCGCCTGGTGCGCCAGCTCGATCAGGCCCGCCGCCGGATAGACCAATGCCGAGGTCCCGATCGAGAGGAAGAGGTCGCAGGACTCGGCAGCCTCGGCTGCCTGGGCGAGCACCTCCTCGGGCAGGGACTCCCCGAACCAGACCACCGCCGGGCGAAACTTCCCGCCGCAGGAGCAGACCGGCGGCTCCTCGGGCGACTCGGCGATGACCTCCTCCATGTCCCGGCTCCGCCCGCAACGGTTGCAGAAGGCGCGCAGGATGGTGCCATGAAGCTCCAGGAGATTCCGGCTGCCGGCGCGCTGGTGGAGGCCGTCGACGTTCTGCGTGACGACACTATAGGACGGAAAAAGGCCCTCCAATCTGGCGACCGCGTGATGGGCGGGATTGGGAGAGGCCTCCGAGGCCGTCCGGTACCGCCAGGCGTACCATCGCCAGACCTTGCCGGGATCGGCCCGGAAGGCCTGAGGCGTCGCCAGCTCCTCGGGGCGCATCCTCTCCCACAGACCACCCGCACCCCGGAAGGTGTCGAGCCCGCTTTCGCGTGACACTCCCGCTCCCGAGAACACCACGACCCGCTCTGCCGTTCGTACTCTCTCGCGGACCGGTCCGGAAAGCTCCAGATCCATCATTGCCTCCTTTCCTCGCGTTGACACTTCGAGAGGCATCCTGCTACAAGGCGCGCCATGCCCTATCTGCCCAACAACTTCGGCCTCCTGGAGCCCGACGCCAGCGATTACGAGACGAGCCGCGTGGCCGTGCTCCCCGTCCCCTTCGAGCGCACGACCTCCTACGGCAAGGGGACCACGGGCGGCCCGGCCGCCATCCTCCGCGCCTCCCAGTCCATGGAGCTGTACGACGAGGAGCTGGACGGCGAGCCCTACGTCCAGGGCATCACGACTCTACCGCCGTTCCTCCCCGAGGCGTTCGGCATGGGCGAGGGGCTCGCGGAGCTTCAGGACGCCTGCCGGGTGCACATGGACCGCGGCAAGTTCCTGGTGACCCTGGGCGGCGAGCACAGCCTGCGCCAGATCGGCCACCTGCTGCGGATCAGCAAGGAGCGCGTGCGGCAGATCCAGAACCGGGCGCTGGAGAAACTGCGCTCGTCGGCCGAGCGCGTCGGCTGGGAGCCGAGCCTGCTGCTG
>CAXTNS010000424.1:0-3507 GCA_964245465.1 uncultured Thermoanaerobaculia bacterium | reverse complement strand
CCAAGCGCCCGTCAAGGCGGCCCACCAGGCCTTCGGCGACATCGGCGTCGTGCAGTTCGACGCCCACACGGACCTCCGCGAGGAGTTCGAGGGCACTCCTTACAGCCACGCGAGCGTCATGAAGAGGATCGTAGACGAGGGGATCCCGACGCTGGCGGTGGGAATCCGCTCCCTCTCCGCTCCCGAGGCGAAGCTGGTCAAGGAGCGTGGCCTGCCGGTGATCTGGGGACACCAGCTCGATCGAGCCGAGGAGCTGTTCCCGGCGCTGTTAGAGACCCTGCCGGAGAAGATCTATCTGACCTTCGACATCGACTATTTCGATCCGTCTCTGGTTCCGGCGACGGGGACTCCAGAGCCGGGAGGCGGGCACTGGTACCCCACCCTCCGTCTCCTCCGCCACCTGTTCCGCACGAAGACCGTGATCTCCATGGACCTGATCGAGCTGGCGCCCGTTGGCGGCCACCCGGCGAGCGACTTCCTGGCGGCGAAGCTGATCTACAAGTGCCTGGGGTATCTGTGGGAGAAAGAGGGGCGAGAGAGCGGGCGCTGATCAAAGCCTCCTCTTGCCTGCACCTGTTTCCGTGGTATAGTTCCCGAAACTGGGAAGATAAAAGCTTATGGATCAGGATCTCATCGCCTATCTTGTAGCCATGGAGCAGCGCCTCTTCTCAGCCATGGAGCAGCGCTTCGATGGTATGGAGCAGCGCTTCGATGGTATGGAGCAGCGCTCTAATCACATGGAGCAGCGCATGGACCGTATGGAACAGCGCTTCAGCCAAGAGATCCGGCAAGTCCATGTCGTCGTCGAAGGTCTACACGACAAGATCCAACTAATGGCTGAAGGCATCATGAACGTCAACGAGAAGCTGGACAGGCACCGGGATGAAGTATCCCAGAGGTTCACTGACCTTGAATCCCTTGTACGTTCTTCCGATCGAGCCCTTGCTTCCCGTGTCAGCGACTTGGAACAGAAGATCAAGCTGGCGAGCTAGCCGATCAGGACGCTGCCTCCGTTGACGTTCAGGATCTCCCCCGTGATGTGCCGGGCGAGCGGAGAAGCCAGGAAGAGGACGGCCCCCGCCACGTCCTCGGGGGTTGCGATGCGCTGGAGAGGGATCGAGGTCACGACCTGATCGCGATAAGGGCCGGAGAGGGTCTCGGAGGTCATGTCCGTATCCACCCAGCCCGGAGCCACAGCGTTGACGCGAATCCCTGGAGCCAGCTCGGAAGACCACGACTTCGTAGCCGAAATCAAAGCACCCTTGCTTGCCGCGTAGGCGCTGTAGAAGGCTTCGCCTCGCTGGCCGGCCGTCGAGCTGATGTTGACAATGGAGGCGTCCTCCGATCCCGTGAGCAAGGGGAGCGAGCAGCGGGCGCAGAGGAAAGGGCCCACGACGTTGACGGCGAACGTCGCCTGCAAGCGGTCCGGCCGCATCTCGGGCAGGGGATCGTGGACCCAGACGCCGGCGTTGTTGACCAGGCAATCCAGCCCGCCCCAGCGCGCCTCGACGGAGTCGAAGAGCGCTCCCACCTGATCCTCGTCTGTCACGTCGCAACGGAATATGGCGTGAGGAGCGTCCGAAAGCCGGTGCAGTTCCTTGAGAACCGCACCGGCCCGGCTGTCGCTCGCCAGGTACTGGACCAGCACCGAGGCGCCGGCTTTCGCAAACAGATGGGCGCACGCGGCGCCGATGCCACGGCTCCCCCCCGTGACGACGACCCGGCGCCCGGTTAGATCGATCACGCGGCGGCCTCGACCACCATCGCGATGCCCTGCCCTCCGCCGATACAGGCCGAAGCCACGCCCCGACCACCGTCCCGGCGCCGCAGTTCCTTGAGCAGGGTGAGAAGGATGCGCGTACCCGAAGCTCCCAACGGATGGCCCAGAGCGATGGCTCCGCCGTTGACGTTCAGCTTGTCCACGTCGAGGTTCAGCTCTCTGGTGACAGCCAGAATCTGGCCCGCGAACGCCTCGTTGATCTCGATGAGGTCCATGTCCTCCAGCTTCAAGCCCGCCTTGTCGAGCGCCGCCCGGATGGCCGGTGCCGGGCCAATGCCCATGCGCGAGGGATCGACGCCCACAGTAGCCCAGGACAGGATGCGGCCGAGCGGCTTCCATCCCTTCTCCTGGGCGTTCTGGGCCGTGGTGAGGATCATCATGGCCGCGCCGTCCACGATGCCCGAGGCGTTGCCGGCCGTCACAGAGCCGTCCTTGTCGAACGCCGTGGGCAGGCCCGCCAAGTCCTCCATGGTGGTCTCGGGGCGCATGTGGTCGTCCTTGTCGATCGTCTTCGCCCGCTTGCCCTTCCCCACCTCCACAGGCACGACCTCCTCGCTCATCCTGCAAGCGGCCCAGGCCTCGCCCGCCCGCTTCTGGGAGAGGATGGCGAACTGGTCCTGCTCCTCGCGACTGATGCCGTAGTCCTTCGCCAGATTGTTGCTCGTCTGCGCCATGTAGTAGCCGCAGTAGGTGTCCAGCAGGGCCACCATCAGGAGGTCCTGGAGCTGACCCTGCCCCAGCTTGAAGCCGCGCCGGGCGCCCCAGATCACGTGCGGCGCCTGCGACATGTTCTCCATGCCGCCCACCAGGCAGGTCTTGGCGTCCCCCGTCAGGATGAGCTGTCCGCCCGAGATCACCGACTGGATGCCCGAGCCGCAGAGACGGTTGACGGTGAGCGCCGGAACCTCCTGCGGCACCCCGGCCTTGAGCGCCACGTGGCGGGCGCCGTAGATGGCGTCGGGCGAGGTCTGGAGGGCGTTGCCCACGACCGTGTGGTCGATCTCAGAAGGATCGATGCCCGTCCTCTCGAAGAGGGCGCGCGCGGCGTGCGCCCCCAGGTCGATCGCGGAGATGTCGGCGAACGAGCCGTTGTACTCGGCCATCGGGGTCCGCACCCCGTCGACCAGGACCAGATCACGAAGCTCCATCAGAAAACCTCCCTCTTCTCTTGCTTCAAGGTTTTCAAGCGCGGACCGCCACGGTGTGGAAGGCCCTGCGCCAGCGATTCATGTCCATCGCGGGATCCAGACGGGACCCGAGCAGCACGAAGACCCGGCGTCGTTCCGGGTCGATCCAGAGACTGTTTCCAGCGAAACCGGTGTGACCGAAAGCGGTGGGCGAAAGCGCCCGCCCGGCGCTGTTGCGGAGCCTCCTCCGCCACCAACCCAGGGCGAACGCGCCGCCACCTTTCAAGGCGGCTCCCACGCTCTCCTGTTCCAACAAGCTTCCCGGCGCCAGCCATTCCGCACCGAGCCGCCACAGGTCGCGCGCGCCGCCGAACAGGCCGGCGTGCCCGAGAACGCCCCCGCGGAGCCCGAGCCCCACGAGGAAACGGGCATTGCCGTCCTGGGGCCATCCTATCGGCGGCGGCCCCAGATCCGGAACGGTGAAGCCCGCGTTCGCCGCCAGCTCCACCTCCTTGCCGGTGCCCATAGAGGACGCCGCGAGATCCGGCCGCTCCCCAGGAGACGCCTCGATGCTGGACAACTCCAGAGGATCGAGCACCC
>CAXTNS010000423.1:0-6260 GCA_964245465.1 uncultured Thermoanaerobaculia bacterium | reverse complement strand
GTCACCCCAGTACCCGAAAGCAAGACCCGTCGGGCAGTCTGACAAAGTAGAATTAGGGCTCGCAACGAAATAACCGTCTCATGTCCGAATTTCGCGACCAGGTTCTACAAGGGGAGGAAATTCGGTATATGGAGCGTTTATCTTGTGACGGGCCCTTATCTTCTCCTCGTGGCCGGAGAGGAGGGCGGATCCCTCCGCCCTCCTGGGGATCGGTCAGAGGGCCGGTGTGTTCGGCCAATCGATGTCGTGGTTGTAGTAGGCGTCACCGCAGACGATGGCGGACGCGACGCTGGTCTGCAGGAGAAAGGCGAGGATGGACAGAACGGACTTCATTCGCATGATCGGGCTCCTCCGTTTGAGAAACGAGATACAACTCCCTGCATCCCGCCTGGCAATCCAGGCAGGGAGAGAAAAACGGTATCCGGATCAGGTCTCTATCCCGAGGTGTCCAAAGTAAAAAGTACGTTTCGTGTGCGAAGGCTGAAGGGTCCATCGGTCACCGCTGCGAACGTGCCGTCTTGCCAAGCGCAAGGCCCTCGTTTATCCTCAATCATCATCCTCAATCAAGGAGATCCCTATGAAGCCACAAGCGCAACGGCCGACTAGCGCCTTCATTGGCGCTTCCTGGGCCGCGCTGCTCGCCGGCGCGATCGCGTATTTTGTCGGGCTGTGGAATGCCGGGATGCCGCTGAACGAGAAGGGCTACTACTTCACCATCTTCATGTATGGCCTGTTTGCCGCCGTGTCGCTTCAGAAGTCCGTGCGCGACAGGATGGAGGGGGTTCCTGTCACGGGGATTTACTTTGGCCTGTGCTGGCTGTCGCTTGGCACATCCCTTCTCCTGCTCCTCGTCGGTTTGTGGAATGCAACGCTGTCGTCCAGCGAGAAGGGCTTCTTTGCCATGGCCTTCCTGCTCAGCCTGTTTGCCGTCGTTGCCATCCAGAAGAACGTGCGGGACGTTTCCGTGGTCGGGGAAAAGCCAGAGGTCCAGAACATCCCCCCGGACGGGGTCTGATTTCCAGCGAGGCCGCGTGGAGAACCGCTCTCACGCGGCCCGCCAGACGTCCTTGAACAGCCGTGCGAAGTTGCCGCCCAGGATCTTCGCCACCCGGGTCTCGGAGTGGCCCTTGCGCAGCAGCAGGCCCGCGAGGGTGTCGAGCCGCCGTGGCGTGTTGAGGTCCGGCACGAAGGTGTAGACGTCCTCTTCCTCGCCGGGCGCCGAGATCCCGAGCCGGCGCCGGTTGGCGATGTCCTCGCGGTGGCGCGCCTTGTACTCCGGCGTGAGATCGATCGGAGCAATGCCGCCATCCGTGCCGATCCCCACGTGGTCCTCGCCGCAGACGTTGACGGCGTGCTCGAGGTGCCGGACCACATCCTCGGCCATGGGCTGGCCCTTGGTGCGCAGGAAGGGCATGAAGTAGATGCCCGCGACGCCGCCTTTGCGGGCGAGCTGGCGGAGCTCGTTGTCGGTCTTGTTGCGGGGGAGGTCGGCCAAAGCGGCGCAGCCGGTGTGGGTGATGGCGACCGGCTGCTTCGAGGCGGCGATGGCGTCCGTGGTGGTGCGGTGGCCGCAGTGGCTCAGGTCGACCAGGAGGCCCAACTCGTTCATGCGCTCGACGACCTTCTGGCCGAGTCGGCTCAGGCCGGCGTTGGCGGGCTCCAGGCAGCCGTCCCCGAGGAGGTTGCGGCGGTTGTAGGTGAGCTGGAGGATGCGGAGGCCGAAGCTGGCGAAGAGGTCCAGCCGTTCAGGGTCCTCGCCGAGCGGTGTGGCGTCCTGGAAGCCGTAGATGATGCCGAGCCGGCCGCTGGCCCTGGCCTTGTCGAGGTCCGCGGCCGTCTTCACCTTCATCACGACGTCGGGATGGGCGTCGAAGGCCTGCTCCCAGGAGCCGATGTACCCGAAGGTTTCCTCGAAGACGTTCGGCCCGCTGCCGAGGGCGCCGACGGTCAGGTTCACCGCCGTCACTCCGGAGGCGCGGACGGCGGCGGTCACAGCCGGGCTCAGAGGCTGGTCGGCGCTTCCGCCGGGCCCGCCCAACGCGTCGATGACGAGGGCCTGGCCGTAGCCTTGCCATCCTTGAACGGTATCAGCGGCGTTGAGGGTCTCGGAACGGGCGATCCAGGGACGCGCGACGGTGCCGGCCGCGGCCCGGGCGGAGCGGCGCCGGAACCACCGGCGATCGAAGGTTCCGTTCATGCCGCTCCGCCCTGTCCAGCCGTTCCGGGAACGCTAGGAGGTGCTCTGTCCCTCTTCCGTCGGCGGGCTCTGCTGCTGGTCCTCTTCGGGCTTCGCGGCTTGCTTGTTGGCTTTCCGCAGCCGCTTCTCTTCCTGCTTCTTCTGTCTGGCCAGATCCTTCTGGCGTTTCTCGTGCCGGTAGTTGGGGCTGGCCATTCATTTCTCCTTGAGGCCGTTTGAGATGATCCTATCGTAACCCTGGTCCGTGCTCTACCAGGGGTCGAAACAGTCGTAGTTGCGCTGCGCCACGATCCGGCCGTCCTGGAAATCGAGGAAGACGGCGAAGCGGGCGCGCATGGTGCCGCCGGCCGGGATGGACCCGAACGGCACGGCGAGCGTGCCGGTCCAGAGCACCTCCAGGACGACGTGATCGCCATCATCGCTCACGATCTCCCGGAGCACCTCGTAGCGTTGGGCCGACATCACCTGCCGGCCGCGCACGCCGGCTTCCTTGAGGGCGTCGAGATCGCGGCGCGCCCCATTCGGCATGAGCCGGTTGGGGAACTCCTCCTGGACGAAGCCAGGCGCGAAGAACGCGGTGAGCTCCTCGGGGTCCACGCGGCGCTCGATGGACTCCAGGTAGCGCCGCGCCATGGCGAGATTCGAATCTTCACGGGACATTGAGCCCGTATTCTACAGCGTCCTCGGGGGATTGAGCGACAACCTCCGGAGCGCCAAGCCCACGGCCAGGGCGGCGGCGGCCAGCGCCACTCCCGCCACCGCGGCCACGGCTTCGAGGAGGGCCGCGGGGCTCAGCGGCGCCACTCCGAAGAGCAGTGCGCGGAGGGCCTGGGCGGCGGGGAGGTAGATGGCGAGGCCCAGCAGGACCGCCGCGACGACGAGCCCGAGGGCGCCGCGCAGGACGCGCAGGGCGATGCCCTTCTTCGTGTCGCCCAGGGCCAGCCGCACGGCCAACTCGTGGACGCGGATCTCCAGGAGCCAGGAGAAGGTCCCGAAGGTCGCGAGGGCGGCCAGGGCCAGGGCCGCGAGCCACTGGAGCCCCGCCATGTCCCGGGCGAGACGCTGGGGGGCCAGAGAGGTTTCGAGGATCTCTGGAAGGGAACGGACCTGGCTCACCGTGGCTCCCGTTCCAGAAAGGACGGCGGCGAGATCCGCCTCTCCCATCGGTCTGGAGACGCGGGCGAGGATGGCCGCGGCCGCCGGTCCGTGGGACGTGTGCCGGAACCGGAGCGGCAGGTAGAGCTGGGGCCGGCGGGGCTCTCCGAGGGAGGTCCCGATCGTCGGCGGTACGAGGCCGATGATCTCTACGGGCCGGTCGTTCACGAGGACCGTCCCGCCCAAGGGAGAGCGCCCGGCGAAGATCTCCCGCGCGCCGTCCTCGTCGAGCAGGGCCACGGGCGCGCCGGTCTCCTCTTCGAGAGGCGTCAGGCCGCGTCCGGCGACGAGGCGGAGCCCGGCGGCATCAATGGATCCGCCCTGAATCCCCTGGATGCGGCTCAGCCAGAAAGCCGACCGGTCCGCCGAGCTGATCTCGACGTAGCCGGCCGGAGCCGCGATGGGCAGGGCGTCGGAGAACGACACGGCCTCGACGCCGGGCACGCTTTTGAGCCGGCCCGCGAGCCCGGCGAGGAGGTTGGGCAGACGGTCCGGCGCCGGAGGCTCGGCGAAGCGGATGACCGCTGTGATCCGGTTCCGCGGCTCGAAGCCGAGCGGTGTCCTTTCCAGATTGGCCAGAGACCGGCGGAGCACCGCCGTGGAGGCGCCCAGGGCCACGGCGAGGCCCAGCGCCGCGCAGACCAGGGCCAGCCGGATCCGCGCCCGTGGCCCCGGCGAGTATTTCCGGCGGACCTCGAAGCGCTCGGGCACGAGGATGGAACCGGAGCCGGCCTCGGGCGTGGCCAGCCAGACGCCCGCGGCGACGATCAGGGAGACGGCCGCCCAGCCGGCGGCGGCCACCCCGAGGCTCGTGCCGTCCAGCCGCGGCGGGACCAGCTCCGCCAGACCCGGAGGGACGAAGCCCGACAGCCTTCCCAGGACCAGGACCGCCAAAGGCAGGCCCGTGAGGAAGCCCGGCATGGCAAGCAGGAGGATCTGGAGCACGAGGAGCCGGACCAGGTCGAGCCGGCCGGCACCGAGGGAGATCCGGAGGGCGAGCTCCGCCTGGCGCTCGGCCAGGAAGCCCCCGAGAGCGCTGGTCTGGGCGAGGAGGACGAACCCGAGCAGGCCGGCCAGGGCCACGCTCAGGATCCCGCGCTCGCCGGACGACTTCCGCCGCAGCAGGCGTTCGAGCGTCAGGACTTCCACGTCCCCCTGCAGGACGTTCGTCTTCGCTTCCCATTCCCCGGCCGCCAGCCGGACGGCGGCGTCGGCGGCCTGGACGTTGACGCCGTCGGCCAGGCGGGCGGCGATGCCCAGGCTCGCGGGGAAGAAGGCCCGGTCCGGCCGGATTCCCGAGGATGAGAGAAACCACATCTCCACTTGGGAGGGAAAGGCGGGCTGGTCCGGTACCGTGCCGAGAACGGCGAGCGGGCGGCCGGAGACCCGCAGGGCGGCGCCCGGCGGAGGGATCTCCCCAAAAACCCGCCGGCTGAGGCCCTCGGTCATCACGGCACCGCCGGCGTCGGACGGTCCGGAGAAAAGCCGTCCGGTGGCGGGCCGGCTCGCGAAGACGTCGAAGAAGGGCGGGTCCACCGCCGCGGCGCCAGCGGTGACCGCCCCTCGCGGCCCCTCGATCACGACCCGGCCGGCTTCAAAGCTGGAGACCGCTTCGAAGCGGTCCGACCCGGCCAGCGCGGAAACGAGATCCAGGCCCGCGTTGATCTGGACGATGCGGTCCGACTCCGGAAAGGGCAGGGACTTCCACTCCAGCGCCCCCAGCAGGGAGAGCAGGGCAGGAGCCACGGCCATCCAGACCGCCGTGCAGGCCCACACCGCCACGGCCGGCCCCGGGGACCGGACCGTGGAGCGGCGCAGATAGCGGAGATCAACGGCGAGGCTCAATCAGGCTTCATCAGACCTGGCGGTATCCGCCGCCGGTGCCCGACCCGGTCTGGGTGCACCCCTGGCCGTCCTCCCAGTAGTCCTCGCTGTCGGTGCCTCGCACGCACCGCTGCCCGTCGCGGCAGGCGCCCAGCGAGTAGATTCCGGCTCCGTAGTAGCAGACCTTGGAGCCCTTGACGCGGACCGGGGCCGGGCCCGCTCCCGCCTCCGGAGCCGACGCCGTTCCACCGGCGATCGCCACGGCAACCGCGAAGACCAGGGCCACGGCGGTCCGCGGCCGAATCCTGCTCTTGTTCATCTCCTCACCTCCAGGGAATGCGGCAGGGGCGCCATGCACCCTGCCGGACGTTTGGATTCCTTGTCGGCTCACGCGGCGGGACCCCAGACGCCTTCCGGCCCGCACCGGAGCTTCACGCCCAGCGCGTCGGCCTTGGAGCCGCGGGAGTACGGGTTCTGCTGGCGATCCCGGCACAGGTTGGGGGAGCTGGGTCCGCCGGCGGGCCGGTCCACTTGGGGGCCTGCACCGGAAGGCTTCGGCTTGAAACGGGCC
Source organism: uncultured Thermoanaerobaculia bacterium (assembly GCA_964245465.1). Lineage (GTDB taxonomy): Bacteria > Acidobacteriota > Thermoanaerobaculia > Multivoradales > UBA5704 > DATARR01. The sequence goes on along the minus strand of CAXTNS010000423.1, from coordinate 513 downwards.
GCGAGCTTCTCCACCACCTTGCCTTCGAAGGGACCGTCCAGGACTTCGAGCAGCTTCCAGTCCTTGTCGAGCACATAGGTCCGGGGTGAGGCCGTGACCTTGTAGGCCTTGAGAGTCGCCGTGGGCACCTGCGTCAACACCGGCACCGTGACGCGCAGGCGCTCGACGAAGGCGGAAACCCCTGCCGTTTCGGTGGACAAGGTCAGGAGCACCCAGCCGCTGGGAAGGGACCGGGCCAGTTCCTCGACTTGCTTCTGGTTCGCGCCGCTTTTGGGCGACAGGGGAGAGAAGGCGTAGACGATCCATCCACCCTGGGCCGGGGGCTCACCCACGGGTGCGGTGCGCATGCGCGCCTCGGCAAGCACGCTGGGCAGCCGCTTTCCAATCTCCGGCCTGCGGGTGTCGCTGAGGCCCTCCCGGCAGGCGGTCCCGAGGGAGAGAAGGGCCAGCAGGAGGATCCCCAGGCCCGATCGCGCTTTGTTGCTCCTGTTCATCCCACCCCCTGTCCAGACA
>CAXTNS010000422.1:0-6261 GCA_964245465.1 uncultured Thermoanaerobaculia bacterium | reverse complement strand
GGGTACAAATGAGGGATTTCTGGAGGAAGCCAGATTTTTCGGCCTCGAAGCCTCTCTACGAAGGAACCAACGACGGTTGCCGGAAGCTCTAGATCTCCTGAATAAAGCCTTAACTCTACCCGGAGGGAAAGAAAGACGGAACCTTCTAGTAAATCAGGCAAATACCTTGGAGATTGCTGGGGACTTTGAAGGAGCGATTACCTCCTTACAACAGGTGGCTCTTCTGATTTCAGAACTAAACGAGCCACGGTTATTCAGTGGGATCCAGTTCAATTTGGCAAACAACTTCCTTCAAGTAGGGCGGTTGGAGGAAACGGAGGCGTTAGTACCGAAGTTAAGAGAGCTGACCGTCCGGATTGGAAACGATCTGGACGCCATACGGCTCCGCTGGCTTGAAGGACGGATCTCAGTTGCTCTTGGTCATCGAGAAGCAGCTCTGGTTGCTCTGAGCAGTGTTCGAGAGGACTTTTCTGTCCGTCGGATTGCTTACGATGCTGCGCTAGCCTCTCTGGAATTGGCAGCTTTGTTCTTGGCGGATGGACGGACCTCGGAAGTCCGATCCATTGCCCGTCAGATTTTGTGGATTTTCCGAGCACAAGGCGTTCATCGAGAGGCTCTAGCCGCTCTCCGGCTCTTCTGTGAAGCTGCCGAGCGCGAGACTGCAACAGTGAGTATGGTTCGTAGGATAGTGGACTACCTTCGGCATTCCCAGAATGACCCCGGTCTGCATTTTGAAGATGGTTCTGCTAGTTCCTTGTCAAGGTAGGTTTGACCCGTGATATAGCGCTGGCCGCCCCACCCGACCTGAAGGGCCGACAGACTCCAGCCCAGGGCTTTGGCCAGTAGGCCAATGCCCTGGGGAGAAAACGCCAAACAGCAACGCGGCCTGAAAGGCCGCCAGAATCTTTTGTGGCGGTGTCGTCTCGATCCAACGAGGGGGTTTCTCGCGGCCCTTCAGGCCGCCTGGATTGTGGGGCCTGTTGACCCAGGGCATCGGCCTACCGGCCGAAGCCCTGGGCTGAAATCTCGCGGCCCTTCGGGCCGCAAAGAGCTCTACGCCAACAGGTCAATCCTGCCTTGACAGCGTACTAGGAGTGCCCCCTCGCTCCCATTCTCAGTGGAAGGAGGGGGACTGGATTTCTTAACCGATACAGCGACCGTATGGATCGATTTGGCAGCCGTTCTTTGTGTTGACAGGCGGCGCTGCTTTAACCAGGCAACGGCCATACGGATCGATCTGGCAACCGTTCTTGGCAGGCTCGCAGCGACCAAACGGATCGACCTGACATCCAGCCTTACTCCAAATTGAGCTCAACGCACCCCGTAGCCAGCCAAAGAGGTCTCCTTGGGCGGCCGTGGTGAAGGATTCGCTCCGGAAGTTCGGTGCCGCGGCCAGAGGCGCGGCGAGGAGGGCGCAGAGGACGAGGAAGGCGGCGGCGCGGGTGAGGTTGAAACGGATCATGGGAAGCTCCTTTCGGGAAAGAGCACTCCAGCGAAATCTTCAATGACTCCTTTGGGCGACCTTTCCCCGACATATGGTGCCAGGATCTGGCGTGAATTACTCCACCTGTGGCATCATTCAGGATCATGTTCCAGGAGAAGATGCCAGACACGATTGACAAGGCGGACAAAGAGGAGCTCCGGACGGCCGTGGCGATCCTCCGGATTCTGCGGGGATGGAGCCAGGCGGACCTGGCTCTGGCGACCGGGCTGGGAGCGAGCGCCGTGAGCCGGTACGAGTCCGGCGCTCAGAGGCCAAGCCGGCCAACCTTCAACCGGATCGCCACGGCGGTGGGGGTGCGGCCTCTGCTGGTGCGGGGTCTGTTGACCTGGATCCGCGCGGCGCGTTCCTGCATCCTCGGCGAGCATTTCCAGCCGACGCTGAACGAACTGATCGAGTCCTGCACCGCGGAAGTGACCGAGGCGTTCTCGACTCTGTTGCGCCAAGTGGCCGCGGACATGATAGGGCCGCCGAGCCTCCCGGCTGAATACCGCGCGGCGATGGACCAGAAGCTGGAGGAGGAGCTCTGGGACCAACTGGAGAAGGCGCCTGTCGAGGACTGGTACGCCATCATCGAGGAAGTCCCGGAGACCCGGGACTGGCCGTTCTGCATGACGCTCTGTGAGAAAACCCTGGACCTCGCCGGGAAAGGCAACGCGGCCAAGGCTCTGGAACTGGCGGGGGTCGCCGTCCGTCTGGCCGAGCTGTATTGGACGGACGGACCCTGGAGGTTGCGTCTGGAGGGCTACGCGAGAGCCCATCTCGCCGCCGCCCTGCAAGCTTCCGGCGACCTCGACGCGGCGGAAGAAGCCATGCAGCGCGCCCGGACCCTCTGGGATGCCGGCGGACCCGGGGATTCCTCGCCTCTCGACGAAGAGCGGCTGGTGGAGCTGGAGTCCGCCTTGCTGGCGGAGCGAAGCGAGGCATGAAACTCAGGGCGGCCCCGGGGGGGGGCCGCCCCTACAAGGGACCGTTCGTTACGGCAACGGCAGGTTGAGCGCCCGGGTCAGGAAGACGGCCATCTGGTCGCGGCTGACCGGGTCGCCGGGGCAGTAGAGGTTGGCCGCGCAGCCGGAGGCGATCCCCTCGGCGGCGAGCTGCTCGATCCAGGCGGCCGCCCAGTAGCCGGCGGGAACGTCGTCGAACCGGGTGCCGGTCGCGGGAGGCGGCGTGTAGCCCGAGCCGTGAAGGGCGCGGAGGAGGAAGACCGCCATCTGGTCCCGGGCTGTTGGGCTCTCGGGGCAGAAGAGCGCCGGCGAGACGCCGCAACCGCTGGTGATGCCCTCGGTGGCGAGCTGCTCGATCCAGTCCGTCGCCCAGTGGCTGGCGGGGACGTCGGCGAAGCGCGACTGGGGCACGTCCGGCGGCACGTAGGTGGTGCCGTGGATGACGCGGAGGACGAAGACGGCCATCTCGGCCCGGGTCACGGACCGGGTGGGGCAGTAGAGGCTCTCGCCGCAGCCGGCGGTGAAGCCCGCGTCCGCCAGCGTCTCGACATAGGGCCAGGCCCAGTAGTCCGTGGGGACGTCTGTGAAGGTGGCTCCCAGGACGGACCGGGGGAAGGACCACAGCTCGAAGCCGGCCACGTTGTCGTTGGCCGCGAAGTAGACGTTGGGGAAGAGGCTGAAGAAGCCCACGGCGCTCGAAGAGTCCGCGCCAGGAGCGACGTCCTGGATCATCACGGTACCGGCCTCGGTGCCGTCGCTCCTCCAGGGCTCAACCCCATGCACGCCGTCCGCGGCGTTGAACAGGACGGTGCGTCCCACAACCTTCAGATGCTGGATCACGGGCGAGCCGGGTCCGGGGACGATGTCCTTCACCATCCGAGTGCCGGCCTCGGTGCCGTCGCTCACCCACAACTCGCGGCCATGGACGCCGTCGTCGGCCATGAAGAACAGGCGGCTGTGCTCGATGGTCATCCAGCGGACGTCCGAAGACCGGGAGCCCGGATAGATGTCCTTGACCAGGACGGTGCCGGCGGTGGTGCCGTCCGTCCTCCAGAGCTCGGTGCCGTGGACCCCATCGTCCGCCAGGAAGAAGAAGCGGTTGCCGATGACGGCCTGCTCGTTGATGGGAGGATCCGGGAAGGCGGAGCCGGGTCCTTCCTGGATGTCCTTGAGGAAAATGGTGCCGGCTGGGGTGCCGTCCGTCCTCCACAGCTCCCAGCCACTGAAGGAAAGGTGCCTGGTGAAGACGGCGGAGCTTCCGAGGCGGAAGACCTCGCCGACTAAGCCCGTGAGGAAAACGGTGCCGGCTGGGGTGCCGTCCGTTACCCACAGGTCCTGCTGGAAGGGGAAGTCGCCGGGCATGAAGAGGGCGACCGACCCCAGAGGGATGATCGCGCCCATCTCACCAAAGTCGGGAAAATCGGAGAGGTTCTTCAGGAGAACGGTGCCTGCCCGGGTGCCATCGGATTTCCAGAGCCCGCGGCCGTTGGCATCGTTGGCGAAGAAAAGGACAACGGAACCGAAGGCCGTAATGCGGCTCGGGGTGGAACCGCTGGTCCCGGTCCGGATGTCCCGTACCAATCGAGTGCCGGCAGTGGTGCCGTCCGTGCTCCACAGCTCGAGGCCGGCCGTGGGCTCGTCGCCAGCGAAGTACCAGGACGAGCCCAGGCGGACCAGGGGGGACAGCGAGGCCAGGACACCCGAGGGCGTTGGTGGCACCAGGGGCGAAGTGCCCGCCGGTGTGCCGTCCGTCTTCCACAGCTCTCGGCCGTTGCGCTCATACAGCAGGCCCGCGTCCGGGAAAAGCGCGGTCGGCCCGCTCGAGCTGTTGAAGAAGGGGGTGAGGTCCGCGAGCTGCTGCGCTGAAGCGGCGGTGCCGTCCGTCAACCAGGGTTCCAAGCCCGAGACGCCGTCGTTGGCGTCGAAGTAGAAGTGGTTCCTGAGCCGTCCAAACATGCTGTCGAGGAAACCCAGGGAGACCGCGAGGCTGGACGTTACCGTCGTTACGTTCTTCACCTCGACCGTGCCGGCTTCGGTACCGTCGCTCTTCCACAACTCGTCCCCGTGAGCAGCGGTAGAGCCTTTGAAGAAGACGGTCGAGCCCACGACCGTGATGTCCGAGTTGATGAAGGCGACGCCATCGCCCCCCGGCCGGATGTCCTTCACCAAGCGGGTGCCGGGCGGGGTGCCATCGCTCGTCCAAAGCTCGGCGCCGTTGGTTGGATCGTTGGCGTAGAAGAAAAGCCCGCCGCCCGCAACGTGCAACACGACGCGCGGAAAGAAGGAGACGCCCAGCCCACCCCCGGAGAAGCTCTTGATCGGTACGGTGCCGGCCGTGGTGCCGTCCGTGGCCCAGAGATCGCGGCTCTGCGAGCTGTTGGTGACCGCGAAGAACAGGCGGCCGCTGAACGGGGTGAGCCGGCGCGGAAAGGAACCATCGGGCAGCGTGTTGATGTCCTTCACCAGATGGGTGCCAGCCGCCGTGCCATCCGTGGACCACAGCTCCCAGGCGGTCGTGCCGTCATTGGCCGCGAAGAGGACCGAGCCGCCCAGAGCTGTGAACCCATACGCCCGGGAGCCGCTGCTTCCTGGGTTGACATCCTTCAGCAGGACCGTACCGGCCGCTGTGCCGTCCGAGATCCAGGGCTCGGCGCCATGAACGCCGTCGTCGGCCGTGAAAAGAAAAGACCCGCTGCCAAGAGCGTACGCGCTGTTCTCGAGACCAGGGTAAGGCTCCCCATGGCAAAAATTGAACCCCGGCTGGATGTCTTTGAGCAGGACGGTGCCCGCGGTTGTACCATCAGTCAGCCAGGGCTCACATCCATGGACATCGTCTTGCGCCCTGAGCAGCAGCTTGCCGTTGGCTCCCGCCAGAAAGACAGGTGCCGAGCCCTCTTTCCCTGGCCGAATGTCGGCTACGAGCACCGTGCCGGCGGCCGTGCCGTCCGTCTTCCAGAGCTCTGTGCCGTGTACCCCATCATCTGCCACTAGATACAGCACCCCGTCAAGGTCGGACAGGGACGCCGGCCCGCTGGTGAGCCCAGGGTTCAGGTCCACCACCAGGGAAGTGCCGGCTTCGGTGCCGTCGGAGCGCCACAGCTCCTGGCCGTGGACGCCGTCCTGGGCCAGGAAGTACAGCACGCCATTCGAGACGGTGAAGTCCAGGAGGTCTTCTCCGCAGGCCCCGGGACAGATGTCTTTCACCATCTGGGTGCCGGTCTCGGTGCCGTCGCTCTTCCACAGTTCGATGCCATGAATCCCGTCGTCCTCGGCGAAGAGGAGCATGGTCCCCAGGGCGGCGGAGCCGCGGCTCGCGATCCCTGTAAGGACAGGATTGCTGAAGTCTTCCTCGACCGTGTTGAGGTCCGCAACCAGGGAGGCCGGCTGAGCCTTCACTGTGACAGCGGCCGCAAGAATCAGCAGGAGAAACCCAACCGTCTTATAGACGGCGATTGATTTCATGGAAGTCCTCCTGCTGAAATTCTACATTCCTTGCAAGGTCACGGCAAAGGCAGCCGGAACGCCCGGGTCAGGAAGACGGCCATCTGGTCCCGGCTGACGGGGTCCATCGGGCAATAGAGGTTCGGCGCGCAGCCGGCGGTGATCCCCTCGGCGGCGAGCTGCTCGATCCAGGCCGCCGCCCAATAGGTGGCGGGCACGTCGTTGAACCGGGTGCCAGTCGCGGGAGGCGGCGTGTAGCCGGCTCCGTGGACGGCCCGCAGGAGGAAGACCGCCATCTGGTCCCGGCTGGTGCTGCTCTCGGGACAGAAGAGGGGCGGCGAGACGCTGCCGCCGCGGGTGAGGCCGTCGGCG
>CAXTNS010000421.1:3187-6263 GCA_964245465.1 uncultured Thermoanaerobaculia bacterium | reverse complement strand
CCGCCGTGCGGCCCGGGTCCCCCAGGTAGCCAAGGGCCAGCGCAGGCCCGCCTACCCACAGCTCTCCCGCCACCCCCTGCGGCACCGGTTGCAGAGATCGGTCCAGCAGATGAACCCGCAGGCCGTCGATGGGCCGGCCGATGGTAGGAGCCGCCCCCTCCCCACGCCGTCGCGGGGGAACCGTGCTGGCGCTCGTCACCACCGACGCCTCCGCCGGACCGTAGATGTTGATCAAGGAGAAACCACATCCCGGCTCAGGGTGGAGGAGCAGGCGGTCGCCTCCCACTACCAGGAAACGCAGGCTGGGAATCTGTAGTCCCCCTCCAGCAAGCATCGCCTCCGCCAGCGGAGTGGGCAGGAAGGAAACGGTGACCCCGCGCTCGGCCATCCAGGCGGCCAGCCGCGGCGGGTCCAGCCGCAACTCCTCCATTGGCAGATGGAGGGTCGCTCCGGAAGCCAGGCAGGACCAGATCTCCAAGACCGAAACATCGAAACCAAGGCTCGTTACTTGGCTGACGTGGTCTCCCGGACCCGTGCCATGTGCGCGCAGGTCCCAGCGCACCAGGTTGAGCAGACCACGGTGCGCGATCTGCACTCCCTTGGGCCGCCCCGTCGAGCCGGAGGTGTAGAGCACATAGGCGAGATGGTCCGGCTCTACCGCCAGGGCCGGCAGCGGGGGGTGGAGCGCGATCTCTTGGCGGTCGCGGTCCAGGCAGACGATCCGCACCCCCGGCACCCGGTTGATCAGCCGGTCGGTCAGCCGGGGGAGTAGGGACTCCTGGGTCAGCACCACTGGAACCGTCGCCTCTTCGAGCATGAAGGCGAGGCGCTCGGCGGGATGGGCAGGATCGAGGGAAAGGTAGGCCGCTCCGGTTTTGAGGACGCTCAACTGGGCCACCAGCAGCTCCGCCGAGCGCTCCATCAGCACGGCCACCACGGACTCCGGTCCCACGCCCCCTTCGCGCAGGAAGCCGGCCAGCCAGCCAGAGCGCTCGCCGAGCTCACCATACGTCATCATGAGGCCCGCCGCGTCCACCACCGCCGGAGCGTCCGGTCGTTCGCGGCACCAGCGCTCCACCAGGAACGTCACGGGGCCCTCCCAGCTCTCCTCCGCGCCCGTGTCGTTCCACTCCGTAAGCATTTGGTGGCGCTCGCCGGAGGAAAGCAGAGGCAGCTCCGCGACCCGCAGCTCCGGGTCGGCGGTGGCCGCCGCGAGCAACCGCTCGAAGCCCGCCATCAGCCGGTCCACGGTCACGGCGTCATAGAGGGCGGTACCGTATTCGACCGTACCGCTGAGCCCGCCGTCGTGCTCCCCAAGGTTGACCGTGAGGTCGAACTTCGCCGCTGTCACCTTTGGACTCACCAGCCGCATCTGCAGGTCCTGGACCTCCACGCTCCCGCCGGGAGCGTTCTGCAGACCGAACACCACCTGGACCAGGGGAGAGTGGGCGAGGCTCCTCTCCGAAGCCAGCTCCTCGACCAGCTTCTCGAATGGCACGTCCTGGTGTGCGTGGGCGGCGAGCGCGGTCTCACGTACCCGGCCGAGCAACTCGCGGAAGGTGGGATCTCCCGCCTGCCCGGCGGTCAAATCGCCGCGCAACACCAGGGTGTTGACGAAGAAACCGATCAGCCCTTCCGTCTCCAACCGGTTACGTCCGGCGACGGGTGAGCCCACCGCTAGATCGTCTTGTCCGCTGTAGCGCGCCAGCAGGGCCTGGAAGGCGGCTAGGAGCACCATGAAGAGGGTTGCTCCCTCGCGCAGGCCGAGCTCCTCGGCCTGCCGGGTGAACCCGGCCGGCAGCCGCACCGGCCGCGCCGCGCCGCGGAAGCTCTGCACCGGCGGCCGTGGCCGGTCGGTGGGCAGCTCCAGGAGCGGCGGCAGGCCGGCAAGCTGGCGCCGCCACCAGTCGATCTCCTGCTCCAGAAACTCGCCGTGCAGCCAGGAACGCTGCCAGACCGCGAAATCCGCGTACTGCACCGGCAGCTCCGCCAAAGGCGAGGGCTCACCCTGGACAAACGCGGCATAGAACGCGGTCACCTCGCGCACCAGGATGCCCATGGACCAGCCATCGCTCGCGACGTGGTGCACGGTGAACGCGACGGTATGGTCCTTCTCTGCGAGGCGCAGCAGCACGCCACGCAGCTTCAGATCGCGGGCGAGATCGAACGGCCGGCCGGCCTCTTCAACGGCCAAGGCGAGAGCCGCCGCCTCGCGCGCGGGCTCCGGCAGCCCTGACAGATCCACCAGCGGCAGGACGAAGGGCGCCGGAGGTTGGATCACCTGCACGGGCGAGTCTTTTTGCAGGGCGAAGACGGTGCGCAAGGCCTCGTGGCGACGCACGATCTCCCCCAGGCAGCGCTGCAGCACCGCGGGTTCGAGCGGCCCTTCGACGCGCAACACCACCGGCAGGTTGTAGAGCGGTGTGCCCGGCTCGAGTTGGTCGATAAACCAGAGGCGTTGCTGAGCGAACGACAGGGGCAGGACCCCCTCGCGCGGTATCTGGACGAGGGGCGGTACGCCCGCCATCTCGCCCCGGCCTTGGCGCTGCTCCACCTCCGCCGTGATCTCCGTTGCGAGGGTAGCCACGGTGGGCGCCTCGAAGAGGGTGCGCAGGGGTAGCTCTACGCCGAACCCGGCCTGGAGGCGCGAGACGAGTTGGAGGCCCAGCAGCGAATGGCCGCCGAGCGCGAAGAAGCTGTCGTGGACCCCCACCCGGTCGATCCCGAGCAGGTCTCCCCAGCTCACGGCCAGCCGCTGCTCGACATCAGTGCGCGGCTCCTCGTAGGGCGTGTCAATCCCGGGTCGGATGTGGCCGGAGCTCGGAGGAGCTTCGGCCGGTGCAACTTCCGCGGTGAGCCGTGGCTTCAGGCCGAGAAGCTCGTCGATGGCTTCGGGCCGAGGTGGGCCCGAGGGGAGGGCCACCACCCGGAAACCGCGCGCCTCCAGCGCGGCGGTCCAGGCCGGATCCGCTCCTTCCGGTAACAGGAAGACCCCGGGAGCCGCTGCCGCCGGCAGGTTCGCGTGGCCGGGCTTGATCCACGACTCGATTCCCTTCTCAATCCAGTACCGCTGCCG
>CAXTNS010000421.1:0-3177 GCA_964245465.1 uncultured Thermoanaerobaculia bacterium | reverse complement strand
GGATATGCTGGCAGGGGCACCCGGCGGCGCTGCTCGCCGCCCTGGAAACCGGACCAGTCGATCTCCACGCCGGAGAGCCAGAGGCGGCCCAGACTCTGCAGCAGGAACCGCTGGTCCGGCTGCCGGTCGAGCTCATGGCGCAACGAAGAGAAAACGGAGCGGTCCGCCGCTCCTTCGGCAGACATCTGCTGGAGAGCCAGGCTGCCCAGGGTCTGGCTGGGACCCATCTCAAGCAGCACCCGTCCCGGCTCGCGCCACAGCTCGGCGACGCCGTCGGCGAAGCGGACGGGCGAGACGAGGTGGCGCACCCAATAGTCCGGATCCATCGCCTGGGCGGGAGAGATCCAGATCCCCGTGACGTTTGAAAGATAGGGGATGCGCGGGGGCGCCAGGGGGATGGCGCGCAGCAGCTCCCGCAACTCCTCCGCGACCGGCTGCATCATCCAGGAATGGAAGGCCTGGTCCGCCTGCAACCGGCGGCAAGGGACCTCTTCCTCGGCGAGCCGCCGCTCCAGCCCGGCCACCGCCTCGGGAGGGCCGGCCACCACCGACACCGCCGGGGCGTTGACCGCGGCGAGGGAGAGCTCCGGGGTGAGCCGCGCCCGCGTCTCCTCCTCCGACAGCGGCACGGCCAGCAGGGCTCCCGGCGCGAGCTCGCCGATCCGGCGGGCGCGCCGGGCCACCAGAGCCAGGGCGTCAGGGAGCTCCATCACACCGGCCAGACAGGCCGCCGTGTACTCCCCCAGGCTGTAGCCGAGGAGGGCCGCCGGCCGCACTCCCCAGCTCATCCACAGCCGGGCGAGGGCATAGCCCACGGCGAACATCGCCGGCTGCGCGATGCGGGTCTCCCGAAGGAGCGCCCGCGCGGCCGTCTCCCGATCTCCCCCACGGCCACGCCCGAGCAGGGCGCGCAGGGCGGGGCCCGCGTCCGCGGAAACCGCCTCCTCGGCCGTATCCTCGACTCCCTCGGGGGCGAACAGCACCTCGCTCAGGTCGAGCCCGAGGTGCGGCTCGAGCAGTTCGGCGCAACGGTCGATCTCCTGCCGGAACACGGGCTCCTCGTGATAGAGGCCCCGGGCCAGGCCCGGATACTGGTCGCCCACTCCAGGCAGCAGGAAGGCCACGCAGCGGCGGCCCGCCGCCGATTCCCGGGCCGCGGCGGGCCAGACCCGTTGCGGATCCCGCTCCCTCAGCGCCGCCGCGGCCTCCTCGCGCGTGGCCGCCAGCACCGCGCGGCGGTGCACGAAAGGCCGCCGGCCCACCCGCAGGGTGTAGGCGGCGTCGGCCAGGCTCAGGTTCGGGTCCGCCTCCAGGCGATCGGCGAGGCCGTCCGTCATCCGCTCCAGGGCGGTGGGCGTGCGTGCCGCGAGCAGCAGCACCTGCCAAGGTCGTGATGGACCGGAAGGCGTGGCGGGAGGCGCTTCTTCGAGCACCGCATGCACGTTGGTGCCGCCGATGCCGAACGCGCTCCCCCCGGCGCGGCGCCGCTCCCCGTTCACGTTCCAGTCGGTCAGGCGGTCGGCTACCTGAAACGGGCCCGCGGCGAATTCGATGGCAGGGTTCGGCGTCGCGAAGTGCACGCTGGGCGGGATCTGACGGTGCTCCAGGGCGAGCACCGTCTTGATCAGACCGGTGACGCCGGCGGCCGCATCCAGGTGGCCGACGTTGGTCTTGACCGAGCCGAGGAAGCAAAAACCGGTGCGGCCGGTCCCCCGGCGGAAGGCTTGGTTGAGGGCGGCGACCTCGATGGGATCGCCGAGCGGCGTGCCGCTCCCGTGCGCTTCGACGTAGGAGACAGTGGCCGGGTCGACTCCCGCAGCCTCCAGGGCCGCGGAGATGACCTCCGCCTGCCCGGCGACGCTCGGCGCGGTGTAGCCCGCCTTGCCGGAGCCGCCGTCGTTGTTGACCGCCGAGCCGAGGAGGACGGCACGGATGGTGTCCCCGTGCGCCAGCGCGTCTTCGAGCCGCTTGAGCACGACGATGCCGGCGCCGCTCCCCCCCACCGTGCCGCGCGCCGCGGCGTCGAAGGCCCGGCAGCAGCCGTCGGGGGAGGCAATGCCCCCCTCTTCGTAGAGATAGCCGGCGCGCTGCGGCAAGTTGATGGAAACACCGCCGGCCAGAGCCATGTCGCAGGTGCCGAGCCGGAGGTTCTGGCATGCCAGGTGGACCGCCACCAGCGAGCTGGAGCAGGCCGTCTGGACCGTCATGCTGGGTCCCGCGAGGTCCAGCTTGTAGGAGACGCGGGTGGCCAGGAAGTCCTTGTCGTTGCCCAGCAGGAGCTGGAGCCCGCCCAACGCCGCGGGATCGGCGCTGGTGAGGATCTGATGCAGGTATCGGCTGAACCCCAGGCTGGCGAACACGCCGACCGGCCCCGGCACGCGCAGAGAATCGTAGCCGGCGTCCTCCAGGGCCTCCCAGGCGCATTCGAGGAAGAGGCGTTGCTGCGGATCCAAAAGCTCGGCCTCGCGCGGGCTGTAGCTGAAGAAGCCGGCGTCGAACAACTCCACCCCGTCGAGCACCCCGGCGGCCGGCACGTAGCGGGGGTCGCGCCGCAGCTCGGCGGCGACGCCAGAGGCGGCGAGCTCGTCGTCGCTGAAGCGGGCGATCGAGGGAATGCCGGCGCACAGGTTGGCCCACAGTCCCTCCACGCCGGAGGCCCCGGGGAAACGGCCGGAGAGGCCTACGATGGCGATGGCGCCGACACCGCCGCCGCCGGGCGCTCTCGCTCCGGCGCGGAGGGCGAGGGCCGCCACCGCCAGACCGGGCTCCAGGTGGTGCGCCAGGGCACGCACGGTGGTATGGGTCAGGAGGTCCAGCAAGCTGACCTCCCGTCCCAGCCGCTCGTGCAGCCGCGCCTGCAATCGGGGGAGCAACAGCGAGTGGCCGCCCAGGTCGAAGAAATTCTCCTCGCTGCCGACCCGCGGCACGCCCAGAACCTCGCACCAGATGCCGGCCACCGTGTCTTCGAGCGCGCTGCGGCCCGCCTCGGGCGGCAGGTCGCTGGAGACCGGGGTGGCCGCCGGCAGAGCCTTGCGATCCACCTTGCCATTGGGCGTCAACGGGAGCGCCACCAGCGTCACGAACGCCGAGGGCACCATGGCGTTGGGCAGCCGCTCGCGCAAAGAGCTACCCAGCTCGTCGATCGCGGCGTCTCCCACCACGTAGGCGACCAGCCGC
>CAXTNS010000420.1:1855-6263 GCA_964245465.1 uncultured Thermoanaerobaculia bacterium | reverse complement strand
CTCCACCGGCCACCCGTCCCGACTCAACCGTTTCGCCGAGGAGGAGGAACTCGTCACCGAGATGACGGCCGCGAGGATGTGCGGCGTTGTGGGTATCTCTCCGGTCAAGGTACAGGCTATCTCTCCTAACGGTGGCGAGGAGCTCTTCGAGAGTTCGGCGGCCTACCTGCGGCACTGGATGGACGTTCTCAAGGCCGACAGCCGCGCCGTGGTGATCGCTGCAGCCCGGGCACAGAAGGCCGCCGACTACATCCTGGGGCGCCAGGGACATGCGGCGATCCCCGAACATGCAGAAGTGGCCTGATTCACTTTCCAAGCAAGGCCCGGGAGCATAGCCGTTCAGGGATGGGGCAGTGCCAATCCGTTGGAGGGGAGGCTGAACCCGGATTCATTGAAGGCGACCAAGTAGACGGATGCGATGGAGCCGGAGCGCAGATAGGGAGTGAGAAAGTTGATTCCAGAGGGAGTTGCGGGAAGGACGGCGGTGGGGCGAGAAGCCCCGCCATCGATCGAGAGATAGACGACGAACCCGCGGTGTCGTTGAGACGTGGCCCGCAGGGCGAACGCTTCGCGCCAAAGAGTCCCCGGCGGGTCGGCGCTCGACGAGGGCGCCTGGACGCCTATATAGACGGCGGAGAGGCCCGTGGGGGCGGGCGGCGCTTCGGAAGGGGATACCGAGCGAACCATGATCGGTGTATGGGCCAGCACCGGTGAGGTCCAGATCCCGCGCTTGAGTCTCACCCGCGGGCGGTAGGTGCCCGCAAGAGTATAGGTGTGGAAGTGCACAGGAGCTGTGGCTGTTTCGTCCCAGGTTCCGTCGCCATTCCAGTCGTACTCATAGGTCTCCGGCAAGCCCCCTGTGACCTGGATGAGGAACTGCAAGGGCAGGCCTGCGGGATAGGTGCACGAGCTTGGCGTGCAGAGGACAGCCTGGAAGAGTGCGGCGGCTGGGCGATGCGTCAAGTTGAAGGTGCGGGCGAGAAAAACGGCCATCTGCGCACGATTGACGGCGAACTCAGGGCAGAACAGCCGATCTCCACAACCGGAGGTGATGCCCTGACGGGCTAGTTCTTCGACCCAGGCGGCAGCCCAGTACGTCGAGGGGATGTCCGTGAACAAGGTGCCGCTCGCCGGCGGCGGGATGTACAGGGGTCCGCGCAAGGCGCGGAGCAGGAGGACTGCGGCCTGAGCGCGAGAAACGGGGAGCTCAGGACAGAAGCCGCCAAGTCCGCAGCCGGTGGTGATCCCGTCGGCCGCCAACTGCTCGATGAAAGCTGCGGCCCAGTAATTCGCGGGGACATCGTTGAAACGGGTTCCGGTGGCAGGTGGAGGAACAAAGGCAGCGCCGTGAACGGCTCGTATCAGAAACACGGCCATTTGAGCACGAGTCACCTCTCCCTCCGGGCAGAACGAAAGGGATGCGCAGCCGGAGGTGATGCCATTGGCGGCGAGAAGCTCGATGGAGGACCACGCCCACTGGGTCGGCGAGACGTCGGCGAAGCTCGACGGGACGACGGAGAGCGGGAGCGGACCTGCGGTGATGATCCCGGCTGGATTCGTGAGCCGAAGGCGGACCTGCCGAAGACCCAGAGAGTCGGGAACCCAGGCTGCCGGCGTTCCCGTCAGAGTGACAGTGCCCTGCGGGCCTGTCACCGTCCAGGCGCTGATTAAGGGCGGGCGGCCGCCGAGAACCGCGGAGAGTGAGACGAACGGTTCTGCCGATCCCACCAGGGCGGGAACCGACACGTTGGCGATGGCGGGACGTGGATCCAGAACGACGACGTTCTTGGTGATGGAAGAGCATTGACCGGACGAAGAGCAGACCTCAAGGGTCACCGACTTCGGACCTGGAGTCGAAAAGACATGGGTGACTGTGGGTCCGGTCGAGGTCGAGAGAAGGAGAAGCAGCGGTAGAGTCGCAGAGGTGTTCATCAGAGATCCGAACAGCCAGATTTAGAACCTACCCATTGGGATCGATTCCCAGTCCGAAGCTGAAGTTGCGGAAGCTCCGGTCGGGATCACACTCCCCGCCTTGCGCCAACCGGTCCAGAAGTTCCCGCGCCTCCGCTAAAAGCCTCTCTTTCTCATCATCCAGGCTTACCGGCTGGAGTCCCGCGTTGGCCTGGCCCTGCTCAAGGCAATTCTTCTCGTCCTTTGCCATGTCTCTCGTCCTCTCAGTCTTCTGCTGTCCGAGTCTCTACAACTTCGTCGCGGAGGCCCCATTCACGCATGGGCCTACTGCGTCCTGGGCTGGGGCGCCTGTGAGCTCGCCACTTGCGGCTTTGAGCCTTCTTTACCTCTTCAGCGGCCTCCGAGGCCCGCAATCTCTCGTCCTCGCTGACGTTCACCAAGCCCAGCGAAGCCGCCTCCAACTGGGCCAAAAGGTTTGCTGCGGAAAAAACCGGCCGCCGATTGTTCATCGCCTCGCCTTCCCCCAAGCTGTGTGGCGGGAAGTATAGAGTTGCTCTAATAGTAAGTAAATAGCCCGAGCGCTACTGCCGTCAAGATTTCTCAACGGCCTCGGTCTCGCTCGCCATAGAGGAACTCCTTGGCCAACTCGCGCCCCAGGCCGAAGACCTGCCGCATCACCAGGCGCGAGGCCAGAGTCACCGCGGCGCCGGCGAGGACGCCTCCCAGGACTACCGGGCCGACCTCGGCGACGACTCGGGTGACGGTTCCAACCGACATCCCCGCCGAGCGGCAGCCTTGCGCGAAACGGGAGAGGACCTCGGTGCGGTCTCTCGCCGTCCCCGCCAGCATTCGAAGGCTCGGAATCCCAAGCTTGGCAAGTGCGGCGTTGACCACCCGCTCCCGGGCGGTCAATACGCCAGCCGCCCGTTGGGCGGCGTGGGCAGCGACTTCGCGCCACGACCTGCCCTCCCGGAGGCTGGTCCGCGCGAGCCGAAAGAGCTCGGCCCGGCTGCGGCGATACTCGCGGATCGCGCTCGACAGGTCCCCGGCCTGGCCTTGCGGCGCCTCGAAAAGGGCGGCCGCCTTGGGGTGGCCACTCGTCAGCCGGAGCAGCCGGTAGGTTGAGACGTCGCCGGAGGCGACTTGCTCCAGGTGGTTCGCTCCTCGCCGGGCGAGCCGTCCGTGCTCCCGGCGCACCGCGGCCTCGATGACGAGCACGGCCTGCCCGATCTCACGGGCGAAGCTCGCAGCCTGGTTTGCCGTCGCCACCAGCGCATTCGCTTGTCCCAGGAGCCCGAGGCCGGGCAGCCGGGGCCGCGGCATGAGCGACGTGACCGTGCTCACGAGTCCAGGGGTGAGCCCTCGCTCTGCCTGCCGGAGGCGCCCCCCGAGGGTTCGCGACACGGAGCGCCTTGCGGCCTGCGCGTTCACGGTCTTCTCTACAGGTCGTAGCGCACGCCCGCTTCGCTTGGCTCCCCAAGACACGGCGGCCCTCTCCACCTCGGCAAGCCGCGTCTCCAGGCGATCCCGCAGCCGGCAATCTCCGCTCGATCGACCCAGGTGATCCGCCAACCGCAGCAGTGCCACGGACTCCCGCTCGCCGACAATCTGGTTGGCTCGCCGATTGAATTCCCGGTGCTCTGGGCCTCGGCTTGTTGCCAGCAGGTGGGGTGGAAAATTCGTCAGCTCCCCGCGGACGAGGGGGAGCGACACATACCCTCGCTCGCCTCGCAGCAACCGCGACCGAACCGCGTTCTGCGTCTGAGCGATGCTGCCCAGGCCGGCGAGTTGCTGGCCCAGACCGCGCTTCTCCAGCGCTTCCGGCCGGACACCCCGGACTCCCGTCCAGCGGAGGATCTCCAGCCAAGTCGCCGACAACCGCTCTGCGCTCTCGCCAGTCCGCCGGTCCCTCGCATACTTCTCGAGCAAGGCCTCTACCTGTCGACCAGCTTCCCGCAATCCCTGCGGCCCTTCGCTTAGAAGGGGGACCGCCGCCGGCGGGGTGGGCCGGTGCCCGGTCAGAATCACCTCGATCTGCTGGCGCCGGCCCTCGAGCGCCGAGGCCGGAACGTCCCGGCTCCAAGCGACGTCGGCGCCACGGCTTCTCTCGCAAAGCCGCCCGGGCAGCGCCTGTTGCACCCACGTCTGGAAGAGATCCTGTTCTCGCGGATTGCCGGCCAGAGCCCAGGCGACCGTCAGACGGCCGCTTGAGGGACCCTCCACCCGATCCGGCTCCAGGCCGACCGAGCGGAGCTGCTGCAACTCGCGGGGGCGCACCTCGTAGGCCCTAAGCACTTCTCCCTCCTGGGCCAGCCCGAACCGCTCCACGATCCGACCGAGCGAGTACGAGCGGCCGAGAGACGAGCCCTTCCAGATCCGCTCGCTGCCTTCGAGTTGAAAGCTCGCGCCTTGCAGGTGTCCGTTGCTGGAGATCTTGAGGTGAGTTTGCACTCCGGCGGCCTTCAGTCGCTCGACGAAGCCACGGATCGTGCGGGCG
>CAXTNS010000420.1:0-1845 GCA_964245465.1 uncultured Thermoanaerobaculia bacterium | reverse complement strand
TCGTCGGGCTGGTGGTCGTGCTGCTGAACTGGCTCGTGCGGGCGTTCGCCCCGGCCGCATCGATCTGGGCTCGCAGCATGATGATCTCCCGGTCTTGCGCGCGTCCTTCCTCATCATGTGGATACGAGCGCGGACGGGACCGTTCCCCCGAAAGCACCGGCTCCAAGCCAAGCTCGAGCTCCAGAACCCGCATGATCTCCGTGACGCGGAAACGATCGTTGCGGTCCGAGACGATCTTGCCTTCGAAGCTGACACGCGACACCACTAGATGGAGATGCTGCCCTTCTCGCCCGCCCTCGTTGTTGTGGAGATACGCTGCCCATGGGCAGTTCTCAAACCCCATTTCCACGCGGACGCGCTCCGTCACTGCAAGCCACTGCTCCTCGGAGAGATGCTCGGCATCGCGCGTCCGTATAGGAATGTGAACGACGGGACGCGCGGCGTCCCTCGCACTGGTCACCGAGCGCAGGTGATAGATCACCTCCCTTTCGCTCGGGCCGTTGGGATCTTCGGAATGAACCGAAGACCCCAAGGGCCTTTCGCTTACAGCCCTTTCTGCACAGTAGCGGACGGTTCCACCAAATCCTCGTCCCCGAATAATTCGGGCGATCACCCGGGGCCGCCCAGCAACTCGCGCTGGTATCGGGCGATCATCTCGTAAAGCTTATGAAGCAACGGCTTGAAATGAGCCGGAAATCGCCCGGTGTGGGCCAGACGGACGAGTTGGTTGATGTTGTTGCCGATCTTCGCGAGCTGCCCAGCAATCTTGCGATTGGCCAAGGGAATAACTCGCAGCGGACCTCTCTGATCGTCGAGAAGCCGCTCCCGTATCCAACTCGTAAGAGGCCTGCCCTCAGCCCGCTCCTTGAGGAGAGCAAGCTCACCCTCGGACAACCGGATCCGGATCCGATGGGTGCGCAGCTTGTCGGGAGACTTTCGCGGGCGTCCGGGCTTGCCTGGCTCCCTCCTCCTGAACCTTCGTCTTGGCCAGCTGACTCGACGAGGCCAGCGGCCGCCTTCATCGCCCGTGCGATCAGACATGCTGGCCCTCCTCATGTCGCCGCCACCAGGCTTCGAGAAACAATGCGATCGAAACCGCGCATCCCAGCGCACAATGCCGGACGGAATCGAGATCAACCTCTGCTGCAACCTGAATCGATCGCTCCAGACGATCGATCTGGCTTTGCGCCACGGCCAACGACTGCAGTGCTTTCATTCGAACTCCCAGTGTCAAATCGCTCTCCCGATAGGCACCCATCTCGGTGTGAATCTGATCGAAGAAGTCTTGCCGGGTCATCCGGCCGTCCGGAAACGCTTGCAGAAGGGCGACCAGCCGGTTCGTAGTAAGGGCTCCGATCTCGAGCAACAGCGAGGAGTCGACACGCCGGCCCTGATGAGCCAGATATGCGCTCTCGACGGCTATCCTCCGTAGGAGCACGAATCTCTCCTTGACCTCGAACAAACGCCCTTGAAGGTCGCCTTTGCCGGGCGAGGGGATCATCCGTGCGACCTGGCCGATCGGCCGTCGCACCACGTCTCCCGAGGGATCGTCGTGCAAGGACTCCAAGACACTCTTACCTTTGAGGTGGGACGGCTCGCCGGGAAGGCGAGCCGCTCCACCCAAGGGTTTGCTCACGCCGAATGCGCCCGCTTAGCGGCCCCGCGCTTCAGAAAGAGGACTCCCAGAGCCACCAAGAGCACGACCATGGCCAGGATTCCGAAGGTCGAAAGCGTCGGGATGTCGTGCACTCCCGGTGCACCCGAGACGACGGAAACGACGATTTCGGCGTAGTCGTCCTCGATCTTGACGCCGTTGGCCGGTGTTGAATCGAGGTCCTCCGGAGT
>CAXTNS010000419.1:1262-6276 GCA_964245465.1 uncultured Thermoanaerobaculia bacterium | reverse complement strand
GACTCATAGCCCAGGGCGTGAGCCCTGGGGAAACCGAGCGTCCCACCAACATTCGAGAGCCTCGTCAGGGTGACAGAGGGCTCGAGGACGTACTCCCTCGGAGGGCGGATTACCGCCCCCACCCAGGGCTCACGCCCTGGGCTACGGGTCTGCCCGCCCTCAAGACTTTCTGACAATCCGCCGTCAAGGCGCTTCGGGCAACTCGGAGGCGGAGCTGGAACTGGCCAGCAACGCCTCCAAACGCCTGAGCCGGGCCTCCTGCTGCTCCAACTGGGCCTTCTGCTCGGCTACCTGATCCTGAAGCTCCTGGGTCCGTCCATGCTCTTTCTGAAGCTCGTTGAGGAGCATCACGTTGATCAGATGGTAGCGGACGGTGAAGGGCTTGCCCTGATCGTCGTACTGAACCAGGTCGGGATAGACCTTCGCCACCTCTTCGGCGATGAGGCCGTACTGGAGCAGGTGAGAGCCGTCGGTCTTATAGTGGAACGTGACCGGGCGCAGCTTCATCAGGTCATGGCTCGTGTTGCCCATGTCCGTCACGTCTTCCTTGAAACGCAGGGACGAGGTGATCGTACCGAGCTGGCCGTTGCTGTCGATGAACACCTGCGTGCCGCTCGGAATGGTCGTGCCGTTCACGCCGGCCAGGAACGTTGCCGTCTGGGTGGTCCCGATGCGGATGGTATTGGATTCATTGCCGGGCGCGATGTGGCCGATGTGAATGTTGTTGCTGCCGTTGGTGACGTTCCGGCCGGCCTGAAAACCGAGAGCGATGTTGCCGGATCCCCCTCCGAGGGCCAGAGCGCCCGCGCCGACCGCTGTGTTGTTGATCCCGGCCACGTTGGCGAACAAGGCCTGGAATCCCAGGCCCGTGTTGGAGCCGCCCGTCGTATTCGAGTTGAGCACGTTGACACCGACCGCCGTATTGGCGTTCCCGCTCGTGTTGCTGGGCATGGTGCCGGAGCCGATCGCGGTGTTGACGTCTCCCGTCGTGTTGGAGACGAGGGCGAACGAGCCGACCGCCGTGTTGGAATCTCCATTCGTGTTGGCATTGCAGGCGAAGGCGCCCACCGAGGTGTTGTCCGACCCCGTGGTGTTGGAGGCCAGGCTGAACTCCCCCAGGGCGGTATTGCGGTTCCCCGTAGAAACGCCCGGATTACCCGCGCCGGTGCCAAGGGAAAGGCAGGCGAACTGAGCCTGGGCGGTGGACGCGCACAGGAAGAGCATGGGGAGCAGGACAAGAAGACGGTTTCCTTCTCGAATCGTGGACGGGCGGAGCATGGTATACCTCCTCGTTTTGTGCAGCGTGGGACTTTGTCCTGAAGGTAATTATATTGTAGATATCGTGAAATAGCAATGAGATCCGACGGAGCGCAAAGCTCCTGCTTGTGGGGCGGTTCCTGCTCGTGATCCACTAGGGTTCACCATGACACGCGAGGAGTACGAGGCGAGCAAAGCTCGCATTGAAGAGCATCTGCGGGCCGGAGTCGAGCTGCTTCAGGCTGCCTACCGCCAGCAGATGAAGGCCTTGGAGTTGGTCTGGGCAGCCGATACCAAGGAGCCGGCGGCGATCGTTCCTGACCGCGTGGAGGAGATCCCGGTCCGCCGCCGTGCCGGGGAGCTTTATTGCGAGGTCCGGGATGCGATCTCGAACCTCCCGGAGGTCTTCCACCGCGGCGGCATCTGCGATCAATTGGGCTACCAGCCGGACCGCGGCTCTCTGTACCGTGTTTTGCGGGAGATGGTCGAGGAGGGATTCCTCGCCGTCCAGACTCCCGGAGACAACCGGCGACCTACGCTTTACAGACGGGCGGACGTGGCCGCCCTCGCCGGCGGCTGACGTCGCTTCCGTCGGGAGTTGCCTCTCTCGCCCCACGGGGCGCAGCGCTCGCCTCGCGGGGCGCCCCTCTCGCCCCGCCATCGCTGTGATGCAGTTCGTGGGACGAGAGAGGCAGTTCGCGGGGCGGGTGAAGCAATCCGTGAGGCGAGCGATGCGCCCCATGGGGCAAGAGAGGCGCCCCGCGGGGCGAGCGAGGCAATTCGCGGCGTAGGTGTTGCGCCCCGCGAGGCCAGCGTTGCGCCTCGCGACGGCAGTGATGCACGCCGCCGCCGCTCAGGCCCGGATCTCCACCTCCGCCTCGACCTCCACGGGCACGTTGAAGGGCAGCTCCGCCACTCCGATGGCGGAGCGGGCGTGGGCTCCGGTCTCGGGGCCAAAGACCTGGAGGAGCAGCTCGGAGCAGCCGTTGATGACGACCGAGGTCTGGGTGAAGCCGGGGGCCATGTTCGCCATCCCGAAGACGCGCAGCCAGGCGGTGATGCGGTCCAGGTCCCCAAGCTCGCGCTGGAGGCTGCCGATCATGGCGAGGCCCGCCAGGCGGGCGGCGTGGGCTCCCTGCTCCAGAGAGAGGTCCTGGCCGATCTTGCCCAGCGGCGCTGCCACGGAGCCGTCCGGATTGAGCGGCAGGTGCCCGGAGACGCAGGCGCGGTTGCCCCGCACCCGCACGGAGGTGAAGGGGAGGCGCACCCCCGGAGGGGTCTGGAGAGGGGCGGGCAGGACGATGCCGAGATCGCGGAGCCGGGTCTCGATCGATTCGCTCATGGAAGACGATCTTATCCCGCCTCTTCCTCCGGTCCCACCACCACCTCCAAGGCGCGCGGCAGCACCTCGAAATGGGCGGGGGCGTCGCCGATCAATTCGCCATCCACGTTGAAGGACATGGGCGGGTTGGACTCGATCTCGACGCAGGTGACCTTGCGGAAGAGGAGGAGGTCGCTCTCGGTGTGCCGGCCGAGCAGGACCTGGGGAGCCAGGATGGCGAGTTGGGGGATCGTGGTGGCGGGGGCGATCATGAGGTCCAGCAGG
This sequence comes from uncultured Thermoanaerobaculia bacterium, assembly GCA_964245465.1. GTDB lineage: Bacteria > Acidobacteriota > Thermoanaerobaculia > Multivoradales > UBA5704 > DATARR01. Next base: position 3,413 of record CAXTNS010000419.1, on the reverse strand, counting down.
CCATCGTCGAGCTTCGACTGAGGGGCCACGGGGATGCCCGCGGCCACGAAGCGGCCGTTCGAGACGATGATGTTGTAGGTGTCGAGCGCCAGGTGCTCGACGCCGTTGACGAGGACGCGGGTCTCGAATCCCTGAAGCTCGGACAGGGTGCCGAGTGCGGCGCGCAGATACGCGAGCGGCCCCCAGCGGTCCTTGGCATCGCTCGCTTTCTCGCTGACGACGCCGCTGAAGCCGCCGGCCGCCATGTTGATGAAGTAGCGGCAGGAATCCCCGATCGTGGCGCGGGCCACGTCCACGGTCTGGACGCGCCCCGCTTGCAGGAGGGCGAGCGCCGCGTCGAGGTCCGCCGGGACGTTGATCGAGCGGGCGAAATCGTTGCCGGTGCCCAGGGGGAGCAGGCCCATCCGGGCGTTTCCGAAGTCTTCCGAGAGGCCGTTGACGACCTCGTTGAGGGTGCCGTCCCCGCCGGCGGCCACGACCAGCCCGGCGCCCGACCGGACGGCCTCACGGGCGAACGTCTCGGCGTCGCCTTCCTTCTCGGTGACCCGCACGGCCGTCCCGGGCAGGCGCTCCAGGACTTCGCGGATGTGGGTGACCTCGTCAACGCTCCCCGCGTTGGGGTTGACGATGATGCAGGTCTTCATCGCCTGATCATTCAGCGGGCGCGGGGAGCGTACTGGTCCGGTCCGATCTGGCGGGTCTCGATGACGTCGGGATCGTAGGGCTGGCCGAGGTTGAAGAGCCGCGCCGCGATCCAGGACAGGGTCATCGTCGGGATGGGGCCGGTGATCGGGATCAGCGCCTCGAAGGAGGCGACGTTGCGCAGAGACTGGAGCCCGTAGCGGTTGAGGATGACCCAGATAATGGGCGCCGAAAAGGAGTCGAGCGCCAGGTCCAGGAGGTCGAGCCCGACCATCAGGGACAGCGGCACGGCCCGCGCGGTGGTGAAAAAGTCGGCGTTGGCGGGCACGCGGATGCGGCGCAGCGTCCTGAAAGCCAGGAAGAGGACGATCCCGGCCAGGATCAGGGCCACGATCGCGACGGCCAGAAGCAGTTTTAACAGGTCTCCCCAGTCCACCGTAGACCTCCTTGGGCGCCCTTGGCGCCGGTATTTGGCGCCCATAGTGGACGCTTGCAAGATCCGGCCCCGATTCTGCAAGGGAGGTATAGCGATGCGACGAACGACCCCAGACCCTCAGCCCCTTCCAGGAATCCGCCGATCCGGCATGGGGCGCGCCGCCCTGGCAGGCCTGGTGCTGACCGGCGTCCTCTTCGGTGCCGCCGTCCCCGCGAAGCCGTGGAAGAAGCTCTCGGAGCGCGAGACGAAATACCTGGAAATGGAGCTGGCCCAGATCCGGAAGATGAAGGGGAACATGGACTGGATCGGCCGGCAGCCGCTGGCCTCCGGAGCGCTGGCCGCCGCGGCCCTGGCGGCGGAGGGACGGCCGGATGCGTCCACCCTTAAAGGAGAGACCGCCCGGTGGGTGGAGGGCGTGCTGGATTCTTGCGCCAAGTGGCACACCAACGAGTGCGCCCGCTCGCAGCTCCCGTTGCAGAGGCTGGTGCTCCAGTATCCCGAAACCCTGCCCCCCGAGCTTCTCCGCCGCCTGCGCGAGACGCTGGCGAGGACCGGAGCGGCGGCGCCCAACGAGGCGCTGATCCAGGACCCCTGGGGGTTCGGCGACACGGAGAACCAGCGGATGATCACCATGTCCCGTAGCCTGGTGGCCCAGACGGTGGCGGGGACGCCGGACTCGCCGGCCGCCAAGAGCTGGGGGGCTTTCGCCGAGGCGTTCCTCAAAGCCCATGACCGGGACGGCTGGTACGAGGCTGAGAGCCCGGGCTATCTGGCGCTCTCGGTGACCGGCCTGCTCCATCTCGCCGACCATGCCCCCCAGGCCTTGGTGCGCGACCTCGCCAGGCGGCAGCTCGACGTGCTCTTCGCCTCCTGGGCGCAGGAGCAGGTGGGGGGCTACCCCGCGGGGCCGAAGAGCCGCACGTCGGCGGTCTGGGCCCTGAGCCGCAAGAGCAGCCCATGGGAGTCCTGGGCCTGGCTGGCCGCGGGCCTGGGCGATCCCAAGGAGATCAACTTCATGGACCGGCCGGAGCTGCCGGTGATGGCCACCGCCATGCAGGCCCAGCTCCGCGCCG
>CAXTNS010000419.1:302-1252 GCA_964245465.1 uncultured Thermoanaerobaculia bacterium | reverse complement strand
GAAGCCCTACGAGATCCTGGAGCGCAGGAAGATCGATCCCGCCAAGCGCCGGGACGTGAACGCTGCCATGTACGGCTACGCCACCCCGGACTACATCCTGGGCGCCTCGCAGTCGGTGAGCGATCTCGCGTTGCGCGTGTCGGGCGGCCAGGAGATCGTGGCCACGCTCTACGCCGAGCACCCGGAGTTCGCGCCCCTCTACCTCTGGAGCCGCACCAAGACGCCCAAGAGCGACGACGCCGGCGAGCTCAACACGCTGGACCAGGCCGTGGCGAGCAGGAACCTGATCGTGGCCCGCCTGAACACGCCAGGCGCGGGCACCGGCCACGCCTACCTCTCGCCGCCCTGGTCGGCCCCGGAGGTGGTGGGGGACGCCGTCTTCTCGCGTTGCGGCGACGCCTATGTGGCCCTGGTGACGGAGGGCGGCTGGGAGGTGGCCCCGGCGGTGGAGAAGTTCCCCGGCTACTACGGCAACGGCAAGAGGCGGCAGCGCGATCTCGCCGGGGCCTGGGTGGCCGTGCCGCGGGTCCAGCCGGCGAGCGTGGCGCTTCAGGCGGGACGCAAGGCGGAGGACGGCGATTTCGCTGCGTGGAAGAAGAAGGTCGCCGCCACAGCCCGCCTCCAGGTGGTGGAGGGGGAGATCCGCTTCACTTCCAGCGGCGGCACCCGGTTGAGCTTCGCGCCCGGCCGCCACGCCGCGGTGGCGGGCAAGCCCGTCGAGGCCACGGAGTACCCGCGCCTCGCCTCACCGTTCCTGAACAGCCCGGTCCCCGGGCACTGGTCGTTCTCGTTCGAAAAATCGCAGTTCCGTTTCGAGCCCATGGAGGCGCCCCGGCCCGCCCGGTCGGCTCCGTAATGACTTGCGAGGAGGTACAACAATGTACGTTAAGTCCGGATTCGTCCTGATCAAAGAGAGCTTCAAGGAATGGCAGAAGGACGGCGCCCTGGAC
>CAXTNS010000419.1:0-292 GCA_964245465.1 uncultured Thermoanaerobaculia bacterium | reverse complement strand
ACCTTGGGGCGGCGCTCGCCTACTACACCATCTTTTCGCTCGCCCCGATGCTCCTGATCGCGACCGGCGTCGCCGGCCTGGTCTGGGGCCGCGAGGCGGTCCAGGGCCAGCTCGTGGGCCAGATGCGGGGCCTGGTGGGGCCGCAGGGAGCGGAGGCGATCCAGACGATGATCGCCAACGCCGGCAAGCACGACTCGGGCGTCCTGGCCACGATCATCGGTTTCGTGACCATCCTCTTCGGCGCCACGGGCGTCTTCGTGCAACTCCAGAACGCCTTGAACCACATCTGGAA
>CAXTNS010000418.1:1037-6294 GCA_964245465.1 uncultured Thermoanaerobaculia bacterium | reverse complement strand
TAGAGGTTGCGCCGGAATTCAGGCAGGGGCACCCGGCGGGAGTCGTCCGACCGGCGGGCACCGATCCAGGCCTTCTCGCCGAGCTGAACGAGCCGAAAGTCCTGCCAACCCGATCCCGTCTGATGAAGGAGCTCGGCGACCTCCTTGTCCGGCAGCCCGAAGCCGATCCAATGATCGTTCCAGCCGTAATAGATGGTGGCGATCCTGGGGCGCAGCGGCAGGACGTCGCGCTCGAGCTGCCTCCGTCCCTGGAAGGTCGACCAGCCGGCCGTGCCCAGGTTGGCGCCGGTCCAGCGGGTTCCGGGCCGCCTGCGGGCGAGCTCCCGGAGCAGCAGCTCCGGGTAGCGGCCGAAGTCAGTGCAGGAATCCCCCAGGAACGCGATGACGGGCCGCTCGGCCCGGGCGCGGGCAAGCGTCTGTTCATAGTTGGCGTGGACCCAGAGCAGCTCGGGGTCGGAGCGGTACTCGTCGCCGAGCGAAGCCAGCGAACGGGGCCAGCCGAAATCGATGCGTTCCGGGCGCAAGTGGAAGGAAAATCCCACCGCGCGCAGGGCGAGCTCGCTGATCAGCAGGCCCGCCGCCAGGCTCATCCCGGAGAGCAGGGCGAGCTTGCCGGTTCTGCCAGGACGATTCATCGGGTTGGATTCACGATGGCTGCCGTGTCCGCCGCTTGCGCCGCAGGTCCAGCACGTCCGCGGCGGCTAGGTGGGGCTCCGGGACCTCGACACTTCCGGCGTGCACGTAGGGAGAATCCTTCCGCAACCAGAAACCGCCGACCCTGGCGTACCCGGAGCCGCGCATCGCCTCGCCCACGTTTCCCATGCTCCGGCGCACGCCCCAGATCTGGAAGAAGGCGTCGGGCCGCTGCTGCTTCAGCAGCCGCTGCTCGTCCCACTTGACGTGCCCGGGCCTGAAGAGCTCGAACTCGTCCTCGCTGATCTCGACGACGGCCGGCATGTGGGCGATGGCGCGGTCGTTGTAGCCCAGGATGTCGATCATCCGGTAGTCCGTGAAGTAGGCGGGGATTCCCGCCCAGGCGGTACCGACCAGGGCTCCGGGCCCGACGAGTTGCTGAAAGCGCAGGAGGCTCGCGACGACCCGCCCATGGCGGTCGGCGACCGGCGGCCGGTCGGTCCCCGTCATTTCGCGCCAGCTCTCGTCGGCCAGAGCCGAAAGCCAGAGGCCGTTGACGAGCAGCAGGGCCACTGCCGTGACGGCGGCCGCGGCCAAGCGCCCCGTCAAGCCGTCCACGGTTTCCATCCGCCGGATCGCCAGAGCCTCGTTGAGAACGGCGTTCAGGAGCACGAAGACGAGCGGCATCACGAAGGCGATGAAGCGGTTGGCCCGCATGTGGAAGTCGCCGTCCCAGGCGTCCCCGCCCACGTAGACGTCGTAGGCGCAGTACAGGATGAAGACCGCCGCCGGCAGGGCGAGGCGCCGGTTGCGCCGCAGGAGGATCCCGGCGCCGAGGCCCACCGGCAGGAGCACGAGCAGGTGGTCACGGAGAAAGCCGGTGAAGACCGAAAGCCCCCGCAGCACCCGCACGGTGAGCGGCACGCCCGTGAGCTTCAGGTAGTAGGTGTTCGGCAGCAGGTCGTGGAAATAGAGCCAGCGGAAGACCTCATAGGCGGCGCTCGCGCCAAAGAAGACGGCAAGGCCGGCGAGCCAGCTCCGCCGTCCCGCGGGCCGCAGCCCGCCCCCGAGGAGGACGTAGAGCTGGACGGCCACCACCAGCAACAGCATGTCCATCCGCAGCAGGAACGCGGCCGTGCACACGAGCCAGAGCAACAGATGGCGATCGCGACCACTGTGGACGGCTGAAAGGGCGAGGTGGACGGCCATCACCACGAGCAGGGCCTGGAGCCCGGTCTCCATCCCCATCAGCGCCCAGTAGGCGAGCGGGTAATAGAAGGCGGTGAGCACGGCCGCCGGCATCCAGTGCCGGGCCTGTTCATTCGAGAAGTGGTCGAGCACCAGCCGGCGGACGGCCGCCACCGTGCCCATCAGGATGAGCAGCGAAAGGATCTGCACCGGCAGGCTGCGGTCCCGGAGCGGCAGGGGCAGCACGTTGACCGGGACCATAAGGAACGTCCACAGCGGATGGGTGAAACCCTCGACCGGCTCGCCCCACCGCGCCCAGTTGAGGCCATGCCCCTCGACCAGGTTGCGGGCGTAGGTCATGGAGATCATCGCATCGTCGAACAGGCAGAAATAGCGATGCCCTCCCGCCTCGAACGAAGAGCGATAGATGAGCCATCCTCCCCACACCCCGAGGAGGAGCAACAGGACGGCCAAAGAGGCAGAGCGAGCAACCCGAATCCGAGACATTCTTACCCCTCGAAACGAAGCTATTATGCCATAAAGGGAAGATGAGTCTCTTGAAAAGCCCGAGGCAGGATTGACCGGTTCCGGTAGGGGCGGCCACGAGGGGGCCGCCCCTACGACCGTCAAATTCAGGTTGACAGAGCGTTAGACCTTCCCTTCAAACCGGGCGGGAATGTACCAGTGCCGGCGGAAGTATTCGCCGAACCTGCCGAAGAAAACGTTCCGGACGTTCTCCTTGGAAAGGGCCTCCTGGAAGACGACCCAAGCCGCGAGCGCGTCCTTGTGCAGTCCCCAGTTCTTCATGATCGAATAGCACTCCGCCGCGAGTTGGGCGGCGCGCTCCGTCTCGTCCTTGGCGGTGAGCACCTGGGCCAAGTCGATCGTCACAAGTACAACCTCCTGATTGAGGTTCCGGACGCGGAACTCCTCCCAGATCTGGCTGAAGATGCTCTCGGCTTCGTCGTACTCCCCGAGGCGGTAGGCGATCTTTCCTTCGACCCAGTGCAGGCGGAGTTGGGTCAAGTCGTCCCGGAACTGTTTATAAAGAGGGCGGGCCTGCTCCAAAACGGCAAGTCCCTCTTCCAGGTGGCCGCTGTCGCTCAGAAACTGAGCGAGCGCGTGTTGGGCACAGAGATCGAGACGGGGTTCCCTGGATCGATCGATCAGAGCCAGCGCTCTCTGCAGATGCTCAACCCCTCTTTTCGGATCGAGATGGCCGATGATTTCTCCCATCTGAACGAGGATACGACCTTGCTCATGGGATTCTCGAACCTGCCGATATAACTGCAGCGCTTCCGCAAGCGACGACTCGGCCAGCTCGAACTCGCCGATATCTTTCATATAGGAGGCTTCGAGACTGATGAGGCGTGCCTCTTCGCAAGGGTCACCCGTCCCGCTCTCCAGGATTTTCCAGGCTTCGTTGAACGCCCGGCGGGCTCCTTCGAAATCTTCTGCGATCCGCTTGGCGTTCCCGAGCTCCGCCCACGCGGAGGCCTTGAGGTCGGCCAAGCGCTCCTCCCCGAACACAGCGGGATCGAGCCGCTCGGCCACCATCAAGGCGGCGCGGACGATGTCGACGGCCTCCGCCGGCTCCGTGGACCGGTGCCAACGGCTCGCGTCGAGAAGTCTCTGGTAGACCCCGAAGGTGTGGAACCGCGGATCAGACTCGATCGTTGCGAAGCGGAGCTGGGGATTCAGGGGCTCGAGCTCCGCCCACCGGGCCCATCCCCGGAGCTTCTCCAGAGCGAGGCGCCGCTCCTCCTCACTCGCGAAGGCGAGCGCCCGGGTGAAGACCTGCTCATAGGCCTGCTCCCAGCCGGCCTTCGCTCCTTCCGGCAAGGCCGCGAAGAGGCCGAGCTTCGAGGTCAGCTCGAACGACAGCGCCAAGCAGGACGGGCAATCCGTCAACAGGTGCCGCACCACCCTCTGGGCTTCCTCCCTTGACGCCTCCGTACGAAGAAACCGCGCCAACAGCTCCTCTGGAACGTGCCATTCTGGTGCCATGAAACCCTCCCTCATGTTCTTTGACTGCACTATACTATCCTACGTCAAGAACGCAAGAAGAGAGAAAAGGACCGTCAGTTTCAGTGCCGGCGGTCCGAGAAGAGGGAACAGGCCCTAGCCGTTCGGATCGATGGTGGAGCGACCGTCCGACTCACCCCCGGAAGGTAGGGTGCCGGAGTTCGGCGCGGGGGCTCCATCGGGGTCGATCGTGCTCCGGCCCTTGGTGAGCGATGGCAGGAATCTCTCCAGCGTCTGCCAGAGGGAGAGGAAAATGCCAGGGGCCTGCCGGAATGTGGAGGAGGGCTCGCGCCGTGCGGCGAGGACGGGCGTGGCGGCAAGGACGGCGGCCAGCAGCAGGATCAGGACGCGGAACCGTGGGCGGCGTCTCATGAAAACCCCTTCCCGAACGGCATCCGCTCCGGTTTCCCGGGACGGGATGGAGGGGCCGTTCTGCCTTAGAGTGCGGCGAGAACGGGGAAACCGGTCGAAATTCTCCGGATCAGGAGACCGGGGGTCCGATCCAGGGGGGCGCGGTTCTTTTGGGACGGGATGTTTTTGTCCCTGATGCGAAGAACCTCCGGAAGGGTGTCCAGTACCGGGTGGCAAGGCTCCCCGCCGCCAAGGCCTCGGACTCGCGCGCAGTCACAACCGCGGAAAGAAGGTGATAAGATAGAACTCAGAAATCGAGGAGACAGACCTTATGGCTCAGAGAGAGCTCGCCTCTGCGGAGGCGTTCGGAAGGTGTTTCTGCGTGTTGCGGAGTCTCGCAGCGATCGCATGGCTGATCTCGCCCGCCCTGGCGTCGGCGCAGACCAATCTCGTCCCCAATCCCTCCTTCGAAACCCTCTCCGGCACGTTGCCCCAGAGCTGGAGCCTGTGCGCGAGTTCCGGAGCCGCGGCCCTCGGTGTGGCCACGAATCCTGTCGATCAGGGTGCGCGCTCCCTGCGCGTCGCTCTCTCCCAGGTGGGAGACACCGGAGTCTGCTCCGACCCCATCCCCGCCTCTCCCGGCGTGACCTTCCGTCTGGCTGCCCGCTTGAACAATCCAACCGACAAACAGGCCCGGCTGCAGATCCTGGAGCTGTCGAGCGCCGGTACGCAGCTCGCCAGCCGGATCCTCGGCATCAGCACCGGCCGCCCCGGCATCGACTTCCTTTCTTCCCCTCCCTCCAATTTCTGGGAGACCGTCAGTGGCTACTTCACCACCGGACCGGGCACTGCCAAGGTCAAGGTCCGCCTTCTCCACGACGTCCCAGGCACCAACGGCGTGACGTTCTACTGGGACTCCGTGAGCCTGGCGCGCGACACCGCGGTGGCCTGGGAACGCTGGGAGCGCGAACTCACGTCGAGCCTCGACTACTCCGCGGGAGCCAACTCCAACCCCTACCGGGACCTGCGGCTCCGGGCGACTTTCTTCCGCGCCACCGCC
>CAXTNS010000418.1:0-1027 GCA_964245465.1 uncultured Thermoanaerobaculia bacterium | reverse complement strand
ATGCTGCTTGCCGCCGGAGGGCTTCGGGCCCGGTAGCCCGGCCACCACCTCCCCCCCCACCTGCCGGGGGCGGACGGCCCTGCCCGTAGGCGACTGGTGCTGGCAGACCTCCTGTTCCACTGTGGCGGCTCCGGGAGGAACCACTCCCAGTTGTGCCGGAGATGCCGGGCTCACCCAGAGCGGAGCCCTCAAAGTCACGGCTTACCTCGGGAATCGAAAGATCTACCAACTGGGGTTTCCGGTCCCCAAGGCGGGGGGCAGCTTCCTCGTCTACGGCGACGGCACCACGACGTTCCCCTGGACCGCGGACACCGCCTGGTCGGCTCCCAAGGGCTACTCCTTGCCGGCCCTGGGCTCGTCGCCTAGCGCGGAACCGTGGAAGAACTACGTCGAAGACCGCGCCAAGAAGAGTTTCACCGTCCTCCTCGTGGCCCCGGCTCCCCAGTACGTGAATTCCCCCGCGGCCCGGCCTACCCCTCCCGCCTCCGGCTACGTGGGGTTCCTGGCGGCCACCGGCTGCACTCCGGTCAACTACCGGGTAGTCCCCAACGAATGCAGCTACCTCGATCCCGCCTACTGGCGTAAGCTCGACTCCATGGTGAAGGACGCCAACGACGTGGGCCTCGTGGTGGCCGTCGCCGGGCTCATCGATCCCACCGACCGCGGCGGTCCCGGCACCGACATCGTGCCCTTGCAGAAGTACCCAGGCCGGGCCGCCGCCGCGGTCTTCGCGCGCCAGCTCGCCGCGCGGCTCGCCGGGAGCTTCGTCTTCTTCTCTCCCGGCTTCGATGACAAGGTCGATGAGAGGCTCGACGACTCCATGGCGGCAGTGGGCCCGGCGCTGCGCGGCAGCCCGGACAGCGCGGTGCCCCGGCACCTGGTGGGAAACCAGCTCGCCGGCGGTGCCGAGCTCACCGACTACAATCTTTTCCATGACGCGAGCTGGCTGAGCTTCGAGTTCTATCAGAGCGGCCACAAGGGCAACCGGGGAGAGCCATGCAGTTATTTGGACGGTCAGGAGTACGCG
>CAXTNS010000417.1:6016-6300 GCA_964245465.1 uncultured Thermoanaerobaculia bacterium | reverse complement strand
CGTCGGCGCTTTTGGGTTTTTGGCAGATGATGGGCGCGGCCGGCGGCGTCTGGCCCCGGCTTTCGGCGGGCTGCCGCCGGCCGAGCTGATCTCCCTGCGCGAGCGTGGGGTGGACACCTCGGAGACGGTGGAGGACCTGTGGCTCACCTATTGCGGGGACACGGGGCCGGGGATCTTCGAGAGGGAGCCCCGGGTGTTCCGCTCGAGGGTGCTGATGCTGGAGTGCACTTTCCTGGGCGAGGAACACCGGGACAAGGGGGAGCGTTTCAAGCACCTCCACCTGG
>CAXTNS010000417.1:2926-6006 GCA_964245465.1 uncultured Thermoanaerobaculia bacterium | reverse complement strand
AATTCCGTAACGAGGCCCTGGTCTTGCACCACCTCTCCCGCCGGTTCCGGGTAGAGGAGCTGCGGGCCGAGGTCGACCGGCGCCTGCCGGAGCTGGCGTCCCGCATTCACATTCTCGTGGAAGGACAGTCTGGATGAGAGGACGACAGGGAGGCGGAGGCAGGGGGCCGGGTGGCCCGGGAGGACGCGGGCGCGGTCCCGGAGCAGGGCCGGGACGCAAAGGACCGGGAGGTCGGGGTCCGGCGCGCTCAGGGGCAGCGGGCTCGACGGGCTCGGACAATCGGCGTCCGCCGCGCCGTCCCGAGGGGAGGTCCGAAGAGCGCGGCCCCGCCCGTCCGGGCGCTGGTCCGAGCGCTGGCCTCAGGAGACCAAGGAGGGAAGAGGGGCAGGGGGGATGGGGACCACGTCGTCCATCGAAGCCGTCCGAGGCGTTCGAGCACGCCAAGAAGGTCCTCGATGGAAAGGCTCCGGCGGTGATCGCGGCTGCGCCCCCGCTTCCGCCCCTCCCTCCGCCGCCGGGAGCCCGGTTGGTGGACATCCAGGAGCTGACGGTGGGGATCGAGAAGCTGGTGGCCGGCGGCGAGGGCCTGGCCCGTTTCGAAGGGGTGCCCGTCTTCGTGCCGCGCTCGGCGCCGGGCGACCGGCTCCGGGTGCGGATCGTGGACCGCCGGCCCGACTATGGACGGGCGGAGATCGTCGAGATCCTGGAGCCGGGTCCGGACCGCCGGCCCGACCCCGTGCCCGAGCTCTCCCGCACCGGCATCTGCGACCTCCAGCACCTGGACGACCGCGCCCAGCCGCGGCTCAAGGCCGAGGCCGTCCGCGAGACCCTGGAGCGCATAGGGAGGGTGATCGTCCCTCCTGACGCGCCGGTGGTCACGGGCGAGCCCTGGAGGTACCGCCTGCGCACGCAGCTCCACACCGAGATCGATCCCGTGGCGGGTGGTGTACGGGTGGGCTACCACGCGCGCGGCACGAACGAAGTGATCCCCGTGTCCCGCTGCCCCCTGCTGGTGCCTGAGCTGGAAACCCTGCTCGCCGAGCTGCCGGCCCTTCTGGGACCGGACGCGCCGCGCCGGCTGGACCTCGCGGCGGGGGACGGCGGCGAGGTCACGGTGTCCCCATTCGTCGAGGGGCTTCCCCATGGCGAGGTCTCGACCCGGGTGGGAGACTTCACCTGCGCCTACGACGCCCGCTGTTTCTTCCAGGGCCATCGCGGACTGCTGCCGAAGCTGGTGGAGATGACGGTGGGACCCTGGGAAGGGGAGACGGTCGTGGACCTCTACGCCGGGGTGGGCCTCTTCAGCCTCCCCCTGACGAAGCGGTACCGGCGGGTCCTCGCCGTCGAGGGGGACCAGATCGGCGCGCGCTACGCCCGCCTGAACGTTCGGCGCAACCGGGTGGACAACCTGGAGACGGTGAACCAGGCCGTGGAAACCTGGTTGCCCGCGCTGCCGGCCGGACTGGACCGCTTGGTGTTGGACCCGCCCCGCGGCGGCCTCTCAACCAGGGTGCGCGACCTCCTCATGGACCGCCGTCCCGCGCGGATCACCTACGTCTCCTGCCATCCCGCCGCCCTGGCCCGCGACCTGCGCCAGCTCCAGCGGGGGTACACGATCGAGAGCCTGGTGTTCTTCGACCTGTTCCCGCAGACGGGGCATATGGAGACGGTGGTGCAGATGGTGAGGATGGAGGAGCCCGCAACCCTGCCCCAGGGTTGAGGCGGGCGGGGCTACGCCGTCCAGTTCGAGCGCAAAGGCGAGGGTCTGGCCACGGCTCTGGTCATGGAGCGGCTCGGCCGTCCGAACGAGAGACTGGTGCGGAAGCCGTAGGGCTCGCATTGCCCTCGGCCGAGATTTGGTGGGATAATCCCACCATGGCGATCTCGACAGTTGATGCAAAGCGGCGCGTGGTTCTGCCTGCGGCAAAGCCCGGGGACGTTTTCGACATCCAGGGCCAGGGTGAAGGCCGCCTGCTGTTGGTGCGCCTCGAACGTCCGAAGCCGGGACCTGGAATGAGCATGGATCGCTGCCTCGAGGCTATCGCTGCCGCCCCTTTGCAGCCGAAAATGACCTGGGATTCCCTGAAGGCCTTGACCCGGGAGCCATGATCCTCCTCGATACGAACGTCCTGATCTACGCCTCCACCGATCCCTCACCCTTCCTTGAGTGGGCCCGGCGCACGATCGCCGAGGGAGTGTCGGAGGACGGAGCGGCAGTCAATGCGGTCAGCCTCGCGGAACTCTGCGTAGGCGATGCCGAACCGGAAAAGGTTGCCGACCGGCTCCGGAGTTGGGGCATCACCCTCCTTGACGTCCCCACTGCCGTCGCAGAACCGTGCGCCAAGGCCTACCTGGAGTACCGGGAGCGCCGACGCGCGGAATCCGGTCGCGACGCGCCCTCGCTACCGCTGCCCGATTTCTTCATCGGTGCCCATGCCCAGGTCATGGGTTGGCCCCTCGCGACAGCCGACGTGGGACGTTTCCGAACCTGTTTCCCATCGGTCACTCTCCGGACACCCTGAGAGCGCCTCGGCGGCGCGGCCTGTCAGACGAGCGGATGACGCGCAAATCGTAGGACGCCGGTCAATCCATTGCCGGACTCGAAGACCACATCTCCCCATAGTCGTCAGGATGGGCTCATCTGGGCGGAGATGGGGAGATATTTCGCCGTATCTCCAGAAGGGCTCCCGACATCTCGGGATACGGCGTGCAATGAGCTCCTATCTGGCGATAGCGGCTCATACTGGTGGCTATGGGGAGATATCGCCAGCCATCCCGAGATATTTCGCCATATCTCCAGCTATTTCCAGATAGCGCGGGATCTTGCCAGATATCTCCAGCTATCGCGGCGTATCTCCAGATCCTGGCGGATATCCCGGGATGTTGCGGGCGTATCCGCTCCTATCTGGCGATAGCGGCTCATGTCGGCGGCTATGGGGAGATATCGCCAGCCATCCCGAGATATTTCGCCGTATCTCCAGCTATTTCCAGATAGCGCGGGATCTTGCCAGAGATCTCCAGCTATTGCGGCGTATCTCCAGATCCTGGCGGATATCCCGGGATCTTGCGGCGTATCCGCT
>CAXTNS010000417.1:1770-2916 GCA_964245465.1 uncultured Thermoanaerobaculia bacterium | reverse complement strand
GGGGTTATTGTCATATTTGTATATCTTTTTCGCGTTATTTCATTATGGTGGCGGATATCCCGGGATATGGCGGGGTATCCGCTCCTTTCTGGCGATAGCGGCTCATCCTGGCGGCTGACGGGGAGGTATCGCCGGTCATCCCAAGATGTTCCGCCTTTGTCTTCAGCTATTTACAGCTATCCAGGACTTGCGCCGGCACTCCGGTTACTTTTTTCCGGTCAGGGGAGTCTAAGCCCATAGGATGAACACGACACGAACAGCAGTCTCGACAAGCGTCTGGGGAGGCGAAGTACGGGACCAGCCCGATGGAGCCCAGGAAAGGCGGCTGCTCGCCGCCGCGGCCGCCGGGGACCGGAAAGCCGCCGAGCAACTGGTGGAGCGGACCTACCGCGGGGTCTTCTCCCTCCAGCGGCGGCTCTGCGGCGATCCGGACCTTGCGGCGGATCTCACGCAGGAGACCTACCGCAAGGCCTGGGACGCCCTGCCGGGATTCGACGGCCGGGCACAGTTCTCGACCTGGCTGTTCCGCATCGCCTACACCACTTTTCTCAACCACATGCGCCGGCCCCGGCGGCTCGTTCCTCTCGAAGAGAAGCACGAGTCGGCGATCCCGGACCCCGCGCCGCCGGCGGACGAGACGGCGGACCGGAGCGTGGAAGGAGGCCGGCTGCGGCGCGCCGTGCTCTCGTTGCCGGAAGAGTTGCGTTTCACTGTCACGGCCCTCTTCTGGGGGGACCTGCCGGTCAAGGAGATCGCGCGCCATGAGGGGGTCACGCCGGTGGCCATCCGCAAGCGCCTGAAGCGGGCTTTGGGGATGTTGGCCCTGGCCCTCGAGGAGGACGTCCGATGAGCAGGCTGAACGAGCGCGAAATCGCCCGGAAGTTGGCGGAGCGGGAGGACTTCGAGCCGCCGGCCGGGCTGCTGGACAAGATCAAGAGCGAGATTCCCCCAACGATCACGGTCGGCACCGAGGTGCCGGGAACCGAAAGGAGAAGCCCCATGACCACGAAGCAGCGCTGGTTGATCGCGGCATCGGTGGTAGCGATGGCGGGCGCCGGTCTGGTGGCCCTCCAGGTGAGGGCGCAGGGGGCTCCCATGGTGCAAGAGAGGATGGACGAGAGGGTGGAAGAGAAGGTGGCGGCTCCC
>CAXTNS010000417.1:0-1760 GCA_964245465.1 uncultured Thermoanaerobaculia bacterium | reverse complement strand
ACCTTCCCGTTCCGCGGCTCCCATGGCTCCGTCCCCGAACGCGACGAGCCAGATGGCCCCGTTGGCCATGGACGAGTTGGAGCGGAAAGAGGAGGCGGCTGTCGAGCAGGACGCCGCCGGGCCTCAGGACCTGGATGTGGAGGTTCATGAGGTGGCACCACCACCTCCACCACCACCACCTCCTCCTCCTTCTCCGGCGAAGCCGATGCCGCAGGAAAGGCGCCAGGCTCTCAAGGCTCTGGGCTATGCCAATGCCCCCAGCGCTCCCGCTGCCGAGGTACAACCCGTCGAGATCCCGGCGAGTGTGGAAGGCGGAGTGGAGGGCGTCGTCGTGGGCGGCGTTCCCGGTGGTGTCGTGGGCGGAGTCGTAGGAGGCACGCCGGGCCTGTACTCCGAGCCTCTGCGGGCCGGGAATCCTCAGCCGGGCCAGCCCTATCCCGACGTGCGCTACAAGTCAGCCGGCGTCAACGGGTTCGAGGACACGGCGGCGGACCGGCTGTCCACCTTCGGCCTCGACGTGGACACGGCCTCCTACACGGTGACGCGCCGGTATCTGACGGACGGCAACCTGCCGGACCCCAAGTCCGTGCGGGTCGAGGAGTTCGTGAACTTCTTCGACTATGGCGACACGCCGCCGTCTCGCGGGGACTTCGCCATCCGGGCCGAGGGCGCGCCGTCGCCCTTCACCCAGGGTCCCCAGTACCGGCTGCTGCGGTTCAACATCCACGGCCGTGTAGTGGACCCCGCCAACCGCCGGCCCGTGGTGATGACGTTCGTGATCGATGTCTCGGGCTCCATGGACATGGAGAACCGCCTGGGACTGGTGAAGAAATCGCTCTCGCTGCTGATCGATCAGCTCCGGCCCGCGGACCAGATCGGCCTCGTGGTCTACGGCAGCGAAGCGCGGCTCCTGCTGGAGCCCACGAACGACAAGGAGGCCGTGCGCCGGGCGATCGACCGCCTGCAGCCGGAAGGCGCGACCAACGCCGAGGCCGGGCTGATGCTCGGGTACGAGGTGGCGGGCAGGAACTACCGGCAGAACGCCTCGAACCGCATCATCCTCTGCTCGGACGGGGTCGCCAACGTGGGCCACGCCGGTCCCCAGGCCATCCTGGGACAGATCGGCCGCGCGGCCCGGCGGGGCATCGAGCTGTCCACGCTCGGGTTCGGCATGGGCAACTACAGCGACCACCTGATGGAGCAGCTCGCGGACAAGGGCGACGGCCGCTACGCCTACATCGACACCCTCGATGAGGCCAAGCGGGTGCTGGTGGAGGAGGTCACCGGCATGCTCCAGACGATCGCCAAGGACGCCAAGGTGCAGGTGGAGTTCAACCCGGCCGTGGTGGCGCGCTACCGGCTGCTGGGCTACGAGAACCGGGCCATCGCCGACGAGAAGTTCCGCGACGACAAGGTGGACGCCGGGGAGATCGGCGCCGGCCACAGCGTGACCGCCCTCTACGAGGTGGAGCTGAAGCCCAACGTGCCGGCCGGTGGTCTGGTCGCCAAGCTCAACCTGCGCTACCGGACGCCGGTGGTGGGCAACCAGACGGAGCCGGCACGAAAGCTGTACCTTTCCGAGCCGGCGCCCTCCTGGGAGAAGGCCTCGCCAGGCTTCCGGCTGGCCACCTCGGTGGCCCAGTTCGCCGAGATCCTGCGGGAGTCGCCGTGGGCCAAGGGGATGCTGTCGGACGTGGCCCGCGAGATCCGGTCGGCCTCGGCGGCGCTGCCGAAGAGTACCCAGGAGCGGGTGCGGGAAC
>CAXTNS010000416.1:0-6300 GCA_964245465.1 uncultured Thermoanaerobaculia bacterium | reverse complement strand
TCCTTCAAGTCCGGGCTCGCATGCTGACTGACGGGTACGGTGGCCTGCCGCCGCAGGTTTGGGGTTGGACCTCAAAATCCGCGAAGAGAGCAAGAAGGGGAAAAACAGGAGCGTCGCCGTCCACGCGGGAGGACGGCGGCTTCTCCGGGGCTCTTGACACCCACCAGGGCGCCACTCTACTATCTTGAAAACCGAACGCTCGTTCCGTGAACGCTTGTTCTGGATTGTATGGCGAGACAACTGAAACGGCAGACTCAGGCGGACAAGTCCGACGCCTCGACCCGTAAGGTCCTGAAGGCCGCGCTGTCGCTCTTCGCCCGGCAGGGCTTCCGGGCCACCTCCATGCGGCAGATCGCCCGCCGCTCCGGGCTTTCGGTGGGCAACCTCTACCACCACTTCGGCGGCAAGGAAGAGATCTTCCAGAAGCTGATCAACCAGTACTGGGCGGTGCTGCTCGACCCCGAGCTGCCGCTCAACAAGATCTTCGCCGCCGCCCGTTTCCCCGAGGACCTGGAGGAGATGGCGGCGGCCATCGAGCAGGTGGTGTCCGGCAACGCCTCGCACATCCTGCTCATCTACATCGACGTCATCGAGTTCAAGGGCAAGCACATCCGGGCCTTCTACCAGAACATGGCGGACCGCTTCGCTTCCACCTACGCGGAGCGCCTGGCCGCCAGGAAGAAGGCGGGAGAGCTGGGCGAGGTTGATCCCCTGGTGGGCGTGATGCTCGCCACCCGCTGGTTCTTCTACTTTTTCACCGTCGAGAAGTGCTTCGGCGTGCCCATGCATTTCGGCCTGGACTCCCACCAGGCCGTCCACGAGTTCTCGAAGATCCTGCGCCGCGGGCTCGATCCGCGGGACGAATCGAATCCCGGAACGAATCAATGAATTGCTGGATGCGTCCCCTGCGGACGCGAGGAGAGGACATGTTGAGGAAGATGGCGATTCTGCTCGCCTCGGCTCTGGTGACCCTGCTGGCTCTGGTGCCGGGGGTGGGGCGCCTCGAGGCCCAGATCTCGACCGCGAGCGTCGAGGTGCAGGTCACCGGCACGGACGGAGCCCCCCTGCCGGGGGTCACGGTGACGCTCGAGAACACGGAGACGGGCCTGACCCGCGTCGAGGTCACGGGCGAGCAGGGCTCGGCGACCCTGCCCGCGCTGCCGCCGGGCACCTATAAAGCGCTGTTCGAGCTTCAGGGCTTCTCGCCCGTGAATCAGGAAGGCTTTGAGCTGCGGGTGGGGCAGACGGCGGTGATCCGGGCCACTCTGAGCTCGGCGGTGACGGAATCGATCACCGTCAGCACCACCGTGCCCCTGGTGGACGTTTACCGGACGGACACCTCCACCAACATCCTCCCCGAGCAGATCGAGTCGCTGCCCGTGCCGGACCGCGACTTCCAGCGCTTGGCCTTCATCGCGCCGGGCGTGCAGCGCGAGCGCGGCGGCTTCCGCTTCATCGGCGGCGGCCCGGTGGTGGGCGCCGGCGGCAACGCCAGCCAGTCCACCATCCTGGTCAACGGCGTGGACTTCACCGACCCCGCCCTCGGCCTGTCCAAGATCCGCTTCAGCCAGGACGCCATCAGCGAGTTCCGGGTCATCAACAACCGTTATGACACGGAGGTGGGCGGCACGTCGGGCGGCGCGCTGTCGATCGTCACCCGAGGGGGCACCAACGAGATCAACGGCTCGGCCTTCGGCTTCCACCGCGGGGACAACCTGCGCACGAAGAGCGCCCTGGAGCGGGAGCTCGACGGCTATTCCCGCGACCAGTACGGCTTCACCGTAGGCGGCCCGATCGTGCAGGACAAGACCCACTACTTCGTCTCGTTCGAGCAGGTCAACGAGGGCAATATTGCCTTTTTCCGGCCGGGGGGCGCGTTCACCTCCCAGGCCGCCGACGTCGCGCACCCGTTCGACCAGACGCTCGGCTTCGCCCGGCTCGACCACCTGCTGAGCCAGTCCCACACGCTGACGGGGAGCTTGGCGTATGAGAAGTACGAAGAGGAGAACTTCCGCGTGGGCGGCATCTCCTCGGTCTCGTACGGCCAGCAACTGAACCGCGACAACTGGAACCTCATCCTCGAGGACCTGGGCGTCCTCAGCAGCCGCGGCCTGAACGAGCTGCGCCTCCAGGCCGGCACCCGCAAGTACGACGAGCCGACCAACACCAACACCGTGGCCGAGTGGTTCTCCTCGGGCAACACGCTGCAGACCGGCTCCAATATCCTCGGTGACCTCCTGGGCGACGGAGACATGTACGAGCTGCGCGACACCTTCCACTGGAACCTGGAAGGCCGGGGCAGCCACGACGTCAAGCTCGGCGCCTCGTTCCTCTACGCCGACGACCGCTCGCGGATCGACACGTACCAGGAGGGGCTCTTCATCTACGTGACCGACACCCGCGCCCTGCCGCTCGCCTATGCCTACGGCGAAGGCTCCGCCGACATCTCGCGGGACACCAAGCGCTACGCCGGCTTCGTTCAGGACGAGTGGCGCCCGCGGGCGAACCTGTCGTTCAACGCCGGCGTGCGGTATGACCTCGACGACGGCGGCAACAACCCCGGCTTCACCCATCCGCTGATCCCGGAGCCGCGCGAGAAGGACACCAACGACGTCCAGCCGCGCCTTTCGCTCTCGTGGGATCCCTCGGCGAATGGCGGCAACGTCATCCGCGTCGGCGTGGGCCTGTTCAACGGCCGCTACCTGCTCGTGCCGGCCTTCACCGAGCTGCAGCAGAACGGCGTCACCGGCCGCCTCCTCCGCACCCGGCTGAACGGCGCTCTGCTGGGGCTGAACGTCCCGCCCTTCGTCCTCGACCCGAACAACCCCCGCAACACGGGCGTCCTGCTTGCTCCGGACATTACCCTGCTGGCGCCCGACCTGGAGACTCCGGAGTCGGTTCAGGCCAGCCTGGGCTGGACCCACCGCTTCGGCGCCAGCCGCTTCTTCCTCGATACCGAAGGCGTGTGGGCCGAGGGGGACAACGAGATCGTCATTCGCGACATCAACTTCAACGGCAACTCGAATCCCACGCGGCCGATCCGGACCTACAACCAGGTCAACATGTACACCAACGACGGCCGGTCGGAGTACAAGGCGCTGATTCTTCGTCTCAACGGAACGCTCCGCCGGTCGGACCTGATCACCGCCTCGGTGACCTTCGCCGACAAGAAAAACATTTCTGACGACTTCAGCCCCGTCTTCCCCTTCGGCTATCCGAACGATCCGGCGAACATCGACGCCGAATTCGGCCGGAGCCAAGCCGACGAGCGCTACCGGGTCGTACTGACCGGCATCTTCCACTTCCCCTGGGAGATCACGGTCGCGCCGATTTATGAATACGGTTCCGGACAGCCGTGGAACCACCGCCTGGGCTACGACTTCAACGGCGACGGCAAGAACTCCGACCGTCCCGCGGGCGTCGAGCGCAACGATCAGGACGGCCCGGTGTTCCGCCAGCTCAGCCTGCGTCTCACCAAGAGCTTCCGGTTCTTCAGCGACCAGCGGCTGGACGTGATCGCCGAGGCCTTCAACCTGACCGATGCCACGAACTACGACGTCAACTCGATCGACACGGCCCAGTTCCTCTCGGGGCCGACGCTGGCCAACCCCGCGCTGCCTTTCGTGGCCAACCCCAACTTCGGCAACGCCCGGGCGACGCTGCCGGGCCGGGAGATCCAGCTCGGTCTGCGGTGGGCGTTCTAGTGATGGCGGGGATGGCGGAAAAGGTTGTCATCGTCACCGGCGGCGCGGCGGGTATCGGCCGCGCCACGGCCCGCCGCTTCGCCCAGGACGGCGCCAGGGTGGCCGTGTGGGACGTCAAGGAGGCTGAGACTCCTGAAGGGGTCTTCCAGAAAGTGGACGTCACCAACGCCGCCGCGGTCGAGGCCGCCGTGGCGGAGGTCGTGGAGCGTTGGGGGAGGATCGACGTGCTGGTCAACAACGCCGGCATCCTCCGCGACCACCAACTCATTAAGTGGAAGGACGGTCAGAAGCTCGCCGAGATGAGCGAACGAGATTTTGACGCCGTCGTCTCGGTCAACCTGAAGGGAGTTTTCCTCTGCACCCGGGCCGTGGCGCCCCGCATGATCGAAGGGGGAGGCGGGGTCATCCTCAACGCCTCCTCGATCGTGGGGCTTTATGGCAACTTCGGCCAGACCAACTACGCCGCCACCAAGGCCGGCGTGATCAACATGACCAAGACCTGGGCGCGCGAGTTGGGGCGGTACAACATCCGGGTCAACGCCGTGGCCCCGGGCTTCATCGCCACCGAGATGGTCACGGCCATGCCCGAGAAGGTGCTCCAGGGCATGGTCGCCCACACCCCTCTGGGCCGCATGGGCAAGCCCGAGGACATCGCCGAGGCCTACTTCTGGCTGGCCTCGGACGCCGCCAGCTTCGTCCACGGTACCGTGCTCTCGGTGGATGGCGGTCTGGTCGGCGGAACCTGATGCTCCATGGGGACCTCTTGGGCGAGCGCGCCCGCCTGACGCCGGACAAGACCGCCCTGGTCTACGTTCCCACGGGCGAGCGGCTCACCTACGGCGAAATGGACGGCCGGGCCGTGCGTCTCGCCCGCGTCTGGCGCGAAATTTTGGGGATCGCCAAAGGCGAGCGCTTCGCCTTGCTGGCGGACAACCGCGTGGAGTTCATGGACGCTCTCTTCGCCGCGCCCAAGGCCGGGGTGGTCCTCGTTCCCCTGGGCACGCGCCTGACGCCTCGGGAGATCGCGGGGATCCTGGAGGACGCCCGGCCCGCCGGTCTGATCTATGGCGCCGAGCACGCCGAGACGGTCCGTGCTCTCCAAAACCTGATCGATCTGGATCATTGGATCGCTCTCGACGATCCCCTCGCACCGGGGCACCGCGCCTTGCGGGACCTCGCCGTGCCGGAGACGCCCTGGACGCGGGAGCGTTGCGATCCCGAGGACCTCTGGTGCCTGCTCTACACATCCGGTACCACGGGCAAGCCCAAGGGCGTCATGCTGCCGCACCGCATGGTTGTCTGGAACGGCTACAACACCGTCGTGGGCTGGCAGCTCCGGGCGGACGACGTGAGCCCCATCTTCACGCCCCTCTACCACGCGGGCGGCCTGGGGGCGTTCCTGGTGCCCATCGTCACCATCGGCGGCACCATCGTTTTGCACCGCGGTTTCGACGCCGGAGAGGTCTGGCGGACGATCGAGCGCGAGGGCTGCACGGTCGTGCTCGGTGTGCCCACCATCTACAAATTGCTGATGGAGGACCCCGGCTTCGAGACCGCCGACCTCTCCCGCCTCCGCTGGCTGATCAGCGGCGGCGCGCCGCTCCCGACCTACCTGATCGAGGCGTACCAGCACCGGGGCATCGTCTTCAAGCAGGGCTACGGCCTCACCGAGGTGGGGGTGAACTGTTTCGCCATGACGGTCGAGGAATCGATCGCCAAGCCGGGCTCCATCGGCAAGCTCCTGATGTTCACCGAAACCCGCCTGATCGATGACGAAGGCGCTGAGGTGCCCGTGGGGGAGGTGGGGGAGCTCCTCCTACGAGGTCCTCACGTCAGCCGTGGTTACTGGAACAATCCCAAAGCCACCGCCGCTGCCCTGGACCGAGACGGCTGGTTCCACACCGGCGACCTGGCCCGTAGGGACCAGGACGGTTTCCACTACATCGCCGGCCGCAAGAAAGACATGATCATCAGCGGCGGCGTCAACGTCTATCCCGCGGAGATCGAGGGGGAGCTCCTTCTTCACCCTTCCGTCCGGGACGCTGCTATCGTGGGCATCCCGCACCCCACGTGGGGCGAGGTGGGCGTGGCCTTCGTGGTCCCTGGAGGCGATCCGCCGTCCCCCGAGGATCTGGCCGCCTTCCTGGAGGAGCGGCTGGCGAAATACAAGGTCCCCCGCGAGTTCGTTTTCGTGGAGGCCCTGCCGCGGACGCCCTATGGCAAGGTGGTCAAGGGAGAATTGCGGGACGAATATCTGAAGGACCGCTCATGATGAAGTTGCTTGGACATCGCGTCACCGGCAATCCGGACGGCCCGCCGCTGCTGCTCCTGAACGGCGGCATGATGACGATGGGGGCTTGGGAGCCGATCGCCGCGCCGCTGGGAGAGGATTTCCGCGTGATCCGCTGCGACTTCCGCGGTCAGATCTTCTCTCCTGGCGAGCCGGATCCCAGTCTGGACGCCCACGTGGCGGACGTGATCGCTCTGCTGGATGAGTTGGGAATCGATCGCGTCCACGTGGCCGGCACCTCGTTCGGCGGGTTCGTGGCCTTGAAACTTGCCACGCTCCATCCCAGCCGTGTGGCCTCCACTGCGG
>CAXTNS010000415.1:0-6309 GCA_964245465.1 uncultured Thermoanaerobaculia bacterium | reverse complement strand
GTACTGGACCTACTTGGCGATCTCCCGGTAGTCGGTGTTGAGCAGGACCTTGATGTCGTCGTGATCCAGCATGTTCTCGAACATCCGGGTATAGCCCCGGAGCGGCATGGCCTGGTAGGTGTCCCCGAAGTAGCGGTCGTCGCGGTTGGTGCGCACGGGCACCCGGGCGGTCACCATGGCGTCGAGCTGCGAGGGGTCGAGTCCCCACTGTTTCCGGGTATAGCCGCGGAAGAACTTCTCGTAGAGCTCGCGGCCGACGCGCCCGACCACCACGTCCTCGGAGGTGCGGACGTGCTCGCAGGGCTCGGCCACGGACTCGAAGAACTTCTCCACCTCCATGCTGGTCAGCTTCAGCCCATAGAGCTGGTTGATGGTGTCCAGGTTGATGGGGATGGGGACGAGCTGGCCGTCCACGCTCGCCCGCACCCGGTGCTCGTACTGGCGCCAGCGGGTGAAGGTGGAGAGGTATTCGAACACCTCCTTGGAGTTGGTATGGAAGATGTGGGGCCCGTACTTGTGGACCAGGATGCCCGCGTCATCGTAATGGTCGTAGGCGTTCCCTCCGATGTGAGAGCGCTTGTCGACCAGGAGGACTTTTTTTCCGGAGCCACGCGCCAGCCGCTCGGCCAATACACTGCCCGCAAACCCCGCACCTACAATCAGATAGTCGAACATCGAAACCTGCTCCTTTCCGAGTGGTCCCATCCCAAGAAGTCCCTCGGAGCGGGTCATCCGCCGCGGACTGCTGGAAACAATTGTCAAAGGCCGTTCACTGACGGGGCCGTCCTCGCTCGACCACCGCGTCGATGAGGTCGGACATGTGCCGCGAGGTACGGTTCCAGGAGCCCTTTGCAAGCAGCTCGTCCACCCGTCTCAACCAATCTTCACGTTCCGTGCCGCCTTCCCCCCAACGGGCGAGGGCCCGCTCGACGGCCGCGACGAAGGCCTCAGGCTCCTCGGCGATCTCCACCAGGTCCAGCTCGCCATAGGGGCGCACCACGTCGCGGATCGGGGTCGAGACCACGGGGCGCCCGCCCGCCAGGTACTCCGGCGTCTTGGTGGGGCTGATGAAGCGGGTGGACTCGTTGCGCGCGAAGGGCATCAGGGCGGCGTCCCAGCCGGCGAGGTACGCAGGCAGCTCGTCGTAGGACTTCATCCCGGGATAGAGGAGGTTCGCCCGCCGCGGCAGGGTGGCCGGATCGATCTTGACGACCGGTCCGACCATGACGATCTGCCAGTCGGGCCGGGCGTCGGCCACCGCCGCCAGAAGGTCCAGGTCGATCCGCTCGTCGATCACCCCGAAATAGCCGAGTCGGGGGCGCGGGATGGCGGCCTGGTCGGTGGGCTCAGGTGTCCCGGAGGACATCCGGCGGGCGCGGCCGAAGTGCTCCGCCTCGATGCTGCTGGGGAAGGCGTGGACGTCCGGATGGCGCTCGCGCTTGGCCTCGTAGAGGCTCTGGCCGCCGGTGAAGACGAGGTCGGCCCGCTGGAGCAGTTGGGCTTCGCGCTGCACCAGCACGGGCGGGGCGCCGCGGAAGAGCGACAGCTCGTCCATGCAGTCGTAGATCACGGCCGACGGCGTGAGGCCCTCGGAAAAGGCGAGCGCCACGGGGGTGTAGTACCAGAGGACGTAGTCGGTGATGCCATGGTCCGCGAGGAGGCCGTGGAGGAGGTTCCGCTGGGCCGCCTCGGCCTCCTCGGGCGAGAGGCCCGCGGGCAGGTGCGGCACCGCGACCCGGATGCCCCCGGCGCGCTCGCTCACCTCCAGCCGGGCGGGACCCTCGATGTCCGCGGATGGGACCGGCTCCTCGAAGAAGAACACCCGGCGGTCGCGGGCGAAACGGGTCATCAGATGCTGCGGCCGCTGGTAGACGAAGTCCCACCTCAGGTGGGAGAGGCAGACGAGGTCCGGCTTGGGGGCAAGGCCGGGCGCTTCGTTTTTAGCCTCCAATTTGTCCCCTGTGTCAGAAGGCAGCATGGTCGGTCTCCTCTTCGCCCCGCTCGCTCCGGGCGACCGGGGACTGTTGGCTGGGATGGGAAAATCCGGGCTCGCTCCGGAAGAGCTCGATCTGCCGGGTGAGCTCCTGGGCGAGTGGAACATGGATCTCGCGGTGTCCCCCCAGGCGGGGATACCCCCAGAGCCCGCTCTGGCAGTGGCGGTCGTCATCCCAGCCCGGGTAATCGAGGATCGGATAGAGGCAGATGCCACCCACCGGCACGCCCGCCCGCCGCGCGGCGCGGACCTCCTCGGCGATATAGCTCAGCCACTCGGCGCGGGCGCCGTCCTGGGCGCCGGTCTCAGCCACCACCAGGGGCCGGCCGTAGCGCTCCCAGGCCTCGCGCAGGATGTCGCGGAACGGCCGGTATTGGGGATCGTCCCGCTGGAGCATGGAACCTGCCAGGACCCACTGGTTGTTCGGGTAGTAGTTGACCCCGAGGACGTCCAGGTAGCGCTCGTCGCCACCGAGCTGAGGCCAGAGGCGGCCCACGATCATGTCCCAGGCCTGGAACTGAGCCTGGCGGTGCCCTTCGGCCTCGGCGCGGTCCCGGGGCAGCGCAATGTCCGGGGAGGGCGGTGCGATGTGGATGGCCGGATCGCAGTGCAGGATGCGAGCCCGCGGGTCAACGCTCCACACCGCGTCCACCGCCGCGAGAGACGCACGCACGAGCTGGGTCTTGAGCTCGAACCCCCGGCCCGTGGTGCCCGGGTTGAGGTAGGCGACGTCGCCGCCGGCCCAGGACCAGAAGGAGATCTCGTTGATGGGCACCCAGAGGGGCGGCTCGTCCGTCTCGGCCGCGACCACCCGGGCTACGGCGCGGGCGTAGTCCGCAAACCGGTCCACGAACTCCGGCCGGAAGAGGTCGAGCCCCTCCGGCCACCCGTAGTGGCAGAGGTCCCAGATCACCTGGACCCCAGTGTCCCTCGCCGCCCGGACCATGGGCAGCAGAGACGAGAAGTCATAGCGCCCCGGGGAACGCTCGATGCGGTGCCAGCGGGTCCCGTCGCGCACTGTCTCGATGCCGAGCCGGCGCACACGGGCATAGTCCGCAGCTACCCAGCGGTCGTGCTCCGTGGCCGCGATCAGGTCTAGACGTCTGTTATCTCTTCGGAGATGGCAGGAGCATTCAAAGCCCGCCATCCAGAAACTCTTGAAGACCACTCGTTAACACTCCCTCCAGAAGCCAGGATTGCAAGATACGGACCATTGAATGGATCCCGAAGGAAGCGCCACGCTCCGTCCCTGGAAGCCACGATGGGAAGCCGCCTTTTGCAGGAAGAAGCAAAACGAGATTAGGAAATGGATACAGAAGGCCGTGCAAGAGCTACACGGTTCCTCAGGTAGAGGCGGCCCCAGGTGGCCACGTGGAACACCCCAGGGCAGCCACGTGGGGCCGCCTCTACTCTCCAGATCTCCCCCGGCATTGAGCGGCCCCTTAAAGAATAGAAGGGCAGGTCCCGCGCGGCCGTGGTGGCTGCGGGCTCGGATCATCCTGCCCTGGAGGGACTTCCCCATGTCTTCCAATGCCGCCAGGAAAACCGCCGCCGCCCTGCTTTTTGCAGCCCTGGTCTTCTTGACCTCTCCGCCCGCCGCGCAGGCCTGGAGCGTCGGCCGCCGTTCCGTCGATGGTCCCACGCGCGAAGCGAGGGAGCGGGGGTTCTTCTCGTACCTGCTCCGTCTGTTCGATTTCGCGGGCGGCGCCATGGATCCCAACGGTAATTCGTAAGCTTCACCCGAGCGGTGTGGAAGGGGGCATGGGCCCCCTCCACACGGCCGTCTTCATCCGTCTTGAGCTCCGGTGTCACTTTTTCCCCCCTTGCAGCAACTTAATGGATAGAGGCAGCGCACCGCCCTGGAAGTTTCCCCTGGAGGAACGTCATGAACCCGCGCCACCCTGACCGGAACGCTCTGGAGAGATTCTCGCGCGGCCATGCCTCCGAGACCGAGGAGCGCTGGATCGAAGACCACCTGCGCTCGGGCTGCGCCGTCTGCCAGAAGGAAGTGGATGCATTGCTCATGATCACCCTAGCTCCCCCACCCTTCGGCGAGCCGCTTCCGCGGGATCTCGAGCCCGGTCCGGAGCCCAGCCGGGAGGAAACCACCCGTTGGGACCGCCTCTTCGCCTCCCTCGAGCAGCGGCTCGCCCTGGTGACGATCGAGCGCCGGGAAGCGCCGCCCCTGGTGACGGAGCTCCTGGCTTATCCGCAACGGGAACGGCAGGTCCTGGCCCGCAACAGCGGCCGATTCCAGACCCTGGCCGTCTGCGAGCTGCTCATCGACCAGAGCTTCGAGGAGGGATTCCGTGACAACGCCCGGTCCGTCGAGCTGGCCGAGCTGGGCCTCCTGATCGCCGGCCTCCTGGACGAGGAGCGCTACGGCTTCTCCGTCGTGCGCGACCTGGAAGCCCGCGCCTGGGCCTTCCTCGGCAATGCCCGCCGCATCGCTTTCGACTTGGCGGGCGCCGAAGAGGCCCTGGCCAACGCCGAAAGAGTGGCGGAAGAGGGCTCAGCCGATCCCCTGGAAGAGGCCCGGATCCTCGACCTCCGCGCCTCACTGCTCTCCGACCAGGGCCGCTTCGAGCAGGCCGCCGAGCTCCTCGACGCCGTGATCGACATCTACGAGGACCTCCGCGAGCCCCACCGCAAGGGCCGGGCCATGGTCAGCAAGGGGGTGTTCCTGGGCTACGCCGGCTGGCCCGAGGAGGCGATCCGCCAGATCCGCCGCGGTCTCGGCCTCCTCGACTGGGAACGCGAGCCGCGTCTGGTGCTCATGGCCCGGCACAACCTCGCTTGGTTCCTCAATGACTGCGGCAGAAGCGAGGAGGCCTTCCACCAGCTCGAGCGTTTCCGCCACACCTACCAGGAGTTCGACGACGCCTGGACCGGGCTGCGCCTCGCCTGGCTCGCCGGCCGTATCGCCGCCAGCCTGGGCCGTCTCGACGAAGCCGAGCGCATCCTGCGCGACGTCAAGCTCCGCTTCCTCGAAGACGGACACGGCTACGACGCCTCCCTGGTGACGCTCGACCTCGCCAAGCTCTACCTGAAAGAGGGGCGCAACGCCGAGGTGCGGGTGCTGGCCGGGGAGATGCTCACCGTTTTCCTCTCCCACGACGTCCACCGCCAGGCCCTGGCCGCCCTCTCCGTCTTCCAGAGGGCCGCCGAGCACGACACCGCCACCCCTCACCTAGTCCAGGAGATCGCCGACTACCTCCGGCGCGCCCGCCGCAACCCGCGCCTGCGCTTCGAGCAGGCCGCGGCTTGAGATTGGATCACACAGCTTCCGACGGCTTCAGGTTTTCAGTTGCCGGAGCAGTGCTCTCCTGACCACCACCCGACACCTCAGTAATAGCAGAGTAAGAGGTCCTCGCCGTGACTTTTCCGATGTGGCTGTAGCCTTTCCTCAACAAGCGATCACGTCGCCATTCATTGCCTTGAGATCCGACAGCCATGGCCAGAACGAAAGAGATCCCTGTCAGAAAGGACTCGCTCTCAACGAAAATGCTCACAATCATCGCCAGGGCCAAGATCGCAAATCCCCAACCAAAGAGCCCCTTGACCAAGCACCAGAGCCAACCGAAAAAGAAGCCAGGCCATGAAAATCCTTCCTTGACAGCTTGCCAACCTCTGACAGGATGCCGATAGACGTTAAACTCTTTCATTGCTACCTCCTGGGCGCTGAATTTCTCGATCCCATCAACTCAAGAGCCGTGTCCCTGCCCTTGATTAGACGGCCCGCTGAGACAAATTCTTAGAATTTCGAGAAGGCAATAACACCCAGGCCTGTAGAGGTTCCTACTCCGCGACTGAGCTCTCCACAATCGAAACCTGCTTCTTCTCACAATCAATCCGCGCCCGGACGCCCAAGGGCAGCACGAACATGGGGTCCGTGTGGCCGAAATCCATGCGCGTTACGACGGTCAGGCCCGTGAGCCCCTCCTCGCGCACCACGACTTGGAGCAGGGCCTCCTCGTAGCCGCCGAAATCCGCCACGGCGACCGGGCCTCCCGGCCGGCCGAGCAGGATCCCGGCGAGCTTCTCCAGGATGCCCATGGCGGCGTAGGAGCGCAGAGCCCGTTTCAGCACCGCGGGCGGAGGGGCCTCCTCCGAGGTCTCCAGGAAGAGGATCGCCCCGTCCCAGACCTCATCGTCAGGCCAGAGCGGCGTCCCGCGCAGGAACTCCACCACCTCCAGGCAGCCGCCCACCAGCCGCCCTTCCGTAACCGCGCCGCCTCCCCCTGGAGAAAACGCCAGGGCTCGGACGGGTTGAGCTTCCTTTTCCTTCCCTGGTTCTCCGGGACGGACCAGTCGAG